>JAXDOA010000231.1:0-8164 GCA_034669125.1 Hyphomicrobiales bacterium | reverse complement strand
GCGGGCTGAACGCGGGAGGCGTTGCGAGCTTCATCACCGCGGCGATCGTCGGTGCGGCACTGGTGCAATGGCCGGTCGGACGGCTCGCCGATCATCGCGACCGCCGTCACATCATGCTGGTCGCCGTCGCGGTCGCGATCGCCGCTCAGGGGGCGCTGGTGTGGTTCGCCAGGAGCGAGGCCTGGGTGCTGATCGCGCTCGCGGCGGCCGTCGGCGCGTCGTCCCTGATGCTCTACCCGCTCGCCTCAAGCCACGCGCAGGACCTTGGCGGACGCGAGAACGCGGTGGAGGTTTCCACCGGATTGCTGCTCGCCTACACGATCGGGGCGATCGTCGGCCCGACGACGGCCGCCTGGATGATGGGCTGGATCGGACCGCAGGCGCTGTTCATCCATAACGGCGCATTCCATGTCGCCTTCATCGTCTTCATCATCTGGCGACTGTGGCAGCGCCCGCCGCGCCATGAGGCGAAACCGTGAGCGAGGTCCTGATCCAGGACATCAGCATCGCGGCGCGCGACGGCTACGCGCGTTCGGTTACGTGCCGGGCAAACTCGGGATCGGCGAAGACCTGCCGCGCGGCGTCTTCCTCGAATGGACCGATTGGGTGATGAAGCCGCGCTATTGCTTTGACGACCCTACACTTGCGGCTCTGGAGAATTTCCCGAAATATCGCGGCGCGTTGCGCGCGATCTGCCTGATCGACGATCCGTGGGCGACACCGGCGGTCGATCTGTTATGCGCCGGCTTCACCGGTACCGTGGCCGAGCGCATTGAGATCCGCCCCGGCAATGCCGGGGCGGCCAAGGTCGGTCATTTCGGTTTCTTCCGCTCCGAGCATCGCGACACGCTGTGGCGCGATGCGGCCGAGTGGCTCGCGCGCTAAGGCTTACTTCTTCTGCGGCCCGTAGCCTTGGCACTTCCATTCCAGGCAGCCGCCGCACCTGCTCTTTTTGGTACATACCGCCTGCAGGAACAGGTTGCAGTCAGGCTGCGGCTTCGAGATGCAAATGCCGACGCCGCCGCCTTTCTTCTTCATTTCGGCCGATGCATCGCTGAAAGCCGCAGATACGGCGAGACAGGCAGCCACGCTGAGCGCGCCGACAATCAAACTCCGTACGGTCATGAATTCCTCCCCCATGCGCCCGTTCCGGGCGTGAGGCATCTTTCGTTGCAACGGACTGATAGTCAACCGGAGCGCGCTGCGCTATTCCGCCGCTTCGCGGACGTAGCTCGCCGTCATGGTGCGCATCGTGACGAACTCTTCGCCGACGGTCGGATGCACCGCCACGGTCGCATCCAAGTCAGCCTTGGTGGCGCCCATCTTGATCGCGACGCCGAGCGCCTGGATGATCTCGCCGGCATCGGGCCCGACGATGTGGCAGCCGACCACGCGATCGGTCGCGCCATCGATGACCAGCTTCATCAGCATGCGGGCTTCGCTGCCGACGAAGACGGTCTTCAACGGCCGGAACGTCGTCTTGAAGATCTCGACCGTGTGGAATTGCTCGCGCGCCTGCGCCTCGGTCAGTCCGATGACGCCGACCTCCGGCTCGGAGAATACGGCCGTCGGCACGTAGGCATGGTCGACCTCGGTCGGCTTGCCGCCGAACACCGTGTCGGCAAACGCATGGCCCTCGCGGATCGCGATCGGCGTCAGCGCGAGGCGGTCGGTCACATCGCCGACCGCGTAGATGTGCGGCACCGAGGTGCGCGAGAACCGGTCGACCTCGATTGCGCCTTTGTCGTTGAGCCGCACGCCTGCGGCCTCAAGCCCGAGACCCGCAACATTCGGCCGCCGTCCGGTAGCAAACATCACCTTGTCGACGACGATATCGTCATGGTCCGACAGTTCGACACACAGCCCGTGATCGACCTTCTCGACGGCCTCGACGATGCGCTTGCAGATGACCTTGATGCCGCGCCGCTCCATCTCGGTGCGCAGATGCTGGCGCACGTCGTCGTCGAAGCCGCGCAGGATGTTCTCGCCGCGATAGACCAGCGTCACCTCCGAGCCGAGGCCCGCGAAGATGCAGGCGAACTCGACCGCGATGTAACCGCCGCCCTGGATCAGGATGCGATTCGGCAGCTCGGTCAGATGAAACGCCTCGTTCGACGAGATGACATGCTCGATGCCCGCGATGCCGGTGCCCATGCCGGGCCATGCGCCGGTCGCGATCAGGATGTGCTTGGCGCGCACGCGGCGGCCGTCGGCGAGCAGCCGCACGGTTCGCGCATCTTCGAGCACCGCGCGCGTCTTGAGGATAGAGACATTGGCGCGGTTGAGGTTCGCCACGTAAGCGGCCTCCAGGCGCGCAATCTCCCTGTCCTTGTTGGCGATCAGCGTTGGCCAGTCGAACAAGCGCTCGCCCAAGGTCCAGCCATAGCCCGCCGCATCTTCGAACTGGTGCGCGAAGCGCGACGCATAGACCAGCAGCTTCTTCGGCACGCAGCCGCGGATCACACAGGTGCCGCCGACGCGATACTCCTCCGCCAGCATCACGCGCGCGCCGTGCTGACCCGCGATCCGCGCGGCGCGCACGCCGCCCGAGCCGCCGCCAATGACGAAGAGATCGGTGTCGTACTCGGCCATGGATGGGGCGTTAGAGGTTGTGGCCCTTTTTCTTCATTTCGGCACGGAAGCGGTTCATCACGTCCTCGCCGACCCGCGGCGCCCATTGCTGCATGAAATTGAACGTCTGATCGAGCACCACCGGCTCGCGTTCCAACATCTTCTTGCCGAGCGCCGACTTGTAGAACGTCGTCATCTCCTTGAGTTCCGCCTCGGTAAAGGCTACCGCATAGAGCCTGCCGGCTTCATTGATGAGCTCGGTGCGGCGTGGCGCGAACTCGTTGCGCAATTGCGCGCTGACGTCATTGAGGTCTTTGGCGAGTTGCGGATTGGTCTGCAGCAGCGCGGCTTTGGTCTGCTCAACCACGTTGACCACGATAGGATCGAACATGCCGGCACCGCCCTTGAGCTCGACCAGTTCGCGCCCAAGCGTAACCGCCGCGGGGCTCGGCTGTTGCGCAAGCGCCCCGCCGAGAAGCAGGTAGCAGGCAAACATCGTTGCGCCGACGCGGGCGAACAGAAGCGAATTGCGTTTCATGGGTCGATCCTTCTCTATCTCGTGACAGGCCGCTCGACGATGCGCCGGCCGTCCGGCCCGGCGATCACGGCCACATGGGCGAGCCCGATGAAAAGCCCGTGTTCAACAACCCCCGGAATAGCCCCTAAGCGCTCGGCAAGCGAGCGCGGATCGGCGATCCTTTGCAGCGCAGCATCGAGGATGAAATGACCGCCATCCGTGACGAAAACATGGCCGGCCCTGTCGCGGCGCAGCGTCAGCGGCCCGGGGCTGCCCGCCGCTGCGGCCGCGGCTTCGACCGCGCGTTTGGTCGCCGCAAGCCCGAACGGCACCACCTCAATCGGCAGCGCAAACTGGCCGAGCATTGCGACCCATTTCGACTCGTCGGCGATCACCAGCATTCGCCTGGAAGCAGCAGCGACGATCTTTTCACGCAGCAGCGCCCCGCCGCCGCCCTTGATCAGCGTGAGGTCGGGCGCGATCTCGTCGGCGCCGTCGATGGTTAGATCGAGTTCGGGCGTCTCGTCGAGCGTGGTGAGCGGAATGCCGCATTGCTCGGCCTGCAGGCGCGTCACCTCGGAGGTCGGCACCGCGATCACGTCGAGGCCGGCGCGGACCCGGTCGCCGAGCAGTTCGACGAACGGCCGCGCGGTCGAACCGGTGCCGAGCCCGAGCCGCATGCCGGGTTCGACGAAATCGAGCGCACCGGCGGCGGCTTCGCGTTTGTAGGTCTCGGCGCTCATTGGAAGGCGGCGAACTCGCAGGTTGTGGGGGAAACTGACATCTGCCCATAGCGGGCACCGCTCGCAACGGCAAGGCACCGCCAAGTTAAGGACCGGGGCGCGGATACGCCAGCCCGCCGGCGCTTGCCTCGCCTCCTGCCCCGCGCTAGCGCTGCCGCATGCCCGCCCCAACCATCGTGTTCGACCTCGACGGAACGCTGGTCGACACCGCGCCCGACCTGATCGACACCCTCAACGTCATCCTTGCGCGTCACGACGTTGCGCCCGTGGACTTCGACCAAGCGCGCTCGATGATCGGCGCCGGGGTGAAGCCGCTGCTTGTGCGTGGGCTTGCGTCCCAGGGCGTGCAGCTTCCCCCGGACGAGATCGACCTGTTGTTCGGCCAATACCGTGAGGTTTACGCCGCACACATCGCGGACCGGTCGCGCCCGTTTCCGGGACTGGAAGCAGCACTCGATGCACTCGCCGCGCAGGGCTGCCGCCTCGCGGTCTGCACCAACAAGCTCGAATGGCTTTCGGTGCGGTTGCTCGACACGCTGGGCCTTAGCTCCCGTTTCGTGGCGATCTGCGGGCAGGACACCTTTGCGATGCGCAAGCCGGACCCGGACATGCTGCGCCTCACCATCGGGCGGGCGGGCGGCGATGCCGGTCACGCCGTGATGGTCGGCGACTCGATGACGGATGTCGCAACCGCGCAGGCGGCTGGCGTGCCGGTGATCGCGGTCGACTTCGGGTACACCGACATAGCGCCCGCCGAGTTGGGCGCCGACCGGCTGATCAGCCATTTCGACGCGCTGCCAGCGGCCGTGATGGAGCTGGTCTCGCTCAAGACCTGAGCTTCGCGCTTTAAGCTTGGGTTAACCATTAAGTAAGCGTTTACCGAGATAACCGTCGCTGGCGCGAAGCGCTTTGGCGCGCCGTCACGGCCGCACGCGCCTTCGCCGGTATCATTCATGCTCCCGAACATTCTGGATTTCCTGACCCGCCGCCGCGATGCCGAGGACGGCGCCGTGCTGCCCGCTGCCGACGCTCCTTCGACGATGCCGGATATGGATGTCGATCAATCGCAGACGGGTTTCTCGGCGATCCGCGAAACCATCGACCTGATCGAGACCGACCTTGCGGCGATGATCCGCGACGTGCAGCGTGCCTCCGATGCGGTGCGCGGCGGAACGCGCACGACATCCGAGCTGCTCGGCGTCATCCGCGGACAAAGCGGATCGCTCGAGGCGCTTGCCGAGGAAGCAACCGGGAACGCGACGCACCTCGCGTCCGCGACCGAGCAATTCGCGCAATCGTCGGAAGAGATCGGCCGGCAGGTGCGCGAAGCCGGCACGCTGACGGACGATGCCGGTCATGCGGCGGCGGCAGCCGGAAAGAGCGTCGATGGCCTGAAAGCATCCTCGGCGGAAATCGGCAACGTGGTGAGCCTGATCTCGGCCATCGCCAAGCAGACCAATCTGCTCGCGCTCAACGCCACGATCGAGGCGGTGCGCGCGGGCGATGCGGGCCGCGGGTTTGCCGTGGTGGCGAGCGAAGTCAAAGCGCTCTCGAGCGCGACGCAGAACGCCACGGAAGAAATCGGCCGCAAGATCGACCAGTTGCAGCGCGACTCGCAGGAATCGATCGCGGCCGTGAACCGCATCATGCAGGCGATCGCCGCGATCCGGCCGGTGTTCGCGGCGGTCGCGAGCGCGATAGAAGAGCAGATCGCGACGACCGGCGAGCTTTCGCGCAGCGCGGCCGATTCCTCGCGCTTCGTCAGTTCGGTGACGGAGAGCGCGGCGGAGATCAAGGTGGCGTCCGCGCGCGCCGAACAGAGCGGCGCCGCGATCGACCGCTCCGGCCAGGATGCCGCGAACCTGGCCGCCCGGCTGCAGACGCGCTTCGTCACGTTCCTGCGCCAGACCGAGATCGGCGACCGGCGCCGCCATGACCGGCTGCCGTGCGATCTCGCGGTGGTGCTGCGGCAGGGAAGCCGCGAAATCCGCGGGCAGACCGCCGACCTCTCCGAGGGCGGGATGCTGGTGCGCAGCGTGGACGGCGAGAAGCTTTCGATCGGCGCATCGGTCGAGGCGGAGCTGTCCGGCATCGGACGTGGGCGCGCGCGGGTCGTCGGGCGCTCGACGCTCGGCCTGCATGTGGAATTCACCGCGCTGGAGGCGGACGCGGCGAGCGCGCTGCATGAGCGGCTCGCCGCCATCAGGGCGGAAAATCAGGAATTCGTCGACCGCGCGGTCGATGGGGCCGCGATGGTCTCGATGGCGTTCGAGGAAGCCGTGAGCGCGGGCACGCTGACGCGCGAGGCGCTGTTCGATACCGAGTATGTGCCGATCGACGGCACCACTCCGGCCCAGTTCCGGACCCGCTCGCTCGACGTGCTGGAACGCCTCCTGCCCGACATTCAGGAGCCGCTGCTCGCCGACGACAAGCGGATGATTTTCTGCGCGGCGGTCGACCGCAACGGCTACCTGCCGGTGCACAACACCATCTATTCCAGGCCGCAGAAGCCGGGCGAGCTCGCGTGGAACACGGCGAACTGCCGCAACCGCCGCATCTTCGACGACCGCGCGGGCTTGAGCGCGGCGCGCAACGTGCGCCCGTACCTGATCCAGAGCTACCCGCGCGACATGGGCAATGGCGTGGTGATCATGATGCGCGAGATCGATGCGCCGGTGCGCGTGTTCGGCAAGCACTGGGGCGGTTTTCGCACGGCTTATAAGATTTGATATCCCAAGGACTTGGGAGGAACCGTTATGATGAAATCTCCCCCGCCGCCGCGCGAGTCTGGTTGCACCGCGAACAGCCTCCCCGTATGGTCCGCCCGGGCGGCGACCGGGGACGCAGTTGCAGCAATGAGATCTCTTGTACGCGTATGCGCCATCGGCGGCGCCCTGTTGACCGCCGGATGCTCCTCATGGACGCCGAGCTGGGACTGGGTCCCAAGCAGCCTGTCCGGCGGCGCCAACGTCTCGCTGACCATTGAATCCGACCCGCCGGGCGCCGACGCCAAGACCTCGCTTGGTCCGAGTTGCCGCACGCCCTGCATGCTCCCGGTTCCGGCCGACCGCGAGTTCACGGTCAATTACTCGCTCAACGGCTACGTCCCGCAAGTCGTGCCGGTGCGCCCGCGCAGCGTCGAGAATTTCCGGTCCGATGGGGATGTGGGCGGAGCACCCACGGCCGAAGTCGCGCCCAATCCGGTCTACGCGCAGCTCGAGCCGGCCCCGCCCCCTGCTCCAACGAAGAAGCGGGGCGGAAGGCCAAAGCAGCCGGCAAAGCCCCCGCTGCGCTGATGGCTCACGGCGGAGGCCCGTGTTTGGTTGACACCGGTCCGCGCCGCCCCTTAAACAGCGGCCGCATCGACCAAGGCTTTCGGGCGCTTAGCTCAGCGGGAGAGCGTTCCCTTCACACGGGAGAGGTCATAGGTTCAATCCCTATAGCGCCCACCATTTCCCCGCCCGCGTCATGACGTCATCCGCCGACTCCGCAAAGACCGTATCGGACTATTGGGCCGCGGACCGGAGCCGACGCCGTGAAAGCTGGCTGCAGCACCCGGTTGCAGTAGCGTTCGTCAACCGGCGGGTTTCAGGCGACCCGGAAATAGGGACCGTAACGTGGTTCCGGGACAAGTTCATACCTGAGCCGCTGGAACTCTGCCTCTCGTTGGGATGCGGCCACGGTTACATGGAGCAGGTTGGTATTGCGCTTGGAATCGCGAAAAAATTTCACGCGATCGACGTCTCGGATGGGGCAATAGCGGGCGCAAAAGCCGCCGCCGCGACGGCGGGGATAGGTGAAAAAATCGATTACAGCGTCGCTGATCTCAACACGGTCTCTCTTCCCGCCGCAACGTATGACGCCATATTCGGCATCTCGGCGGTCCACCACATTTTCCAGCTTGAGCATCTTTTCAGCGAATGCCGTAAGGCCTTGAAGCCAGGCGGACTGCTCTTCCTCGACGAATATGTAGGCCCGAGCCGATTCTGCTCAGCGCCTCACGTCATTGACCTGATCAACCGCCTGCGTGTGCTCCTTCCAGAGCACAAACGCAAAAACCTGTTCACGAACGATGGCAATGAGCTCCTGTTCTACGAGCCGTTACCGATCGGGCACTTTGAGAAGCATGATCCGTCGGAAGCTGTTCGCTCATCCGAGATCATGGCAGCACTACGCTTGTACTTCGACGTGCTGGAGATCCGTCCCTATGGAGGCGCAATCCAGCACATGTTGTTTTCGGGGATCGCGGGGAATTTTGACGAGACTAATGCCGAAGACGTCGCGTTGATGAACGTCATCGCCACCTTCGAGGAGGCACTGGAGACCGAAGGCG
>JAXDOA010000230.1:0-17530 GCA_034669125.1 Hyphomicrobiales bacterium | reverse complement strand
CAGCGAGCGGGTGAGGGGCGCTCTCCGCAAATCGAACATGTTGTGAGTGCCCTCATCCGGACCCTCTTCCCGCCGACGGGGAGAGGGAGACCACCGAGGTTCGGGCTTGCAACTCATCTTCATCCTCGAGCAGGTGCTCAACGGTCTCCTCATTGGCGTTTATTACCTGCTGATCGCGCTCGGGCTGTCGCTGATCTTCTCGCTGGGCGGGATCGTCAACCTCGCGCACGGCGCGTTCTACGCGATCGGCGCGTACCTGACCGTCATCCTGTCGCGCCAGATCGGCTTCGTCGGCACGTTCGTCGCGGTTCCGATCCTCGTCGGGCTGCTCGGCGTCGCGATCGAGCGGCTCTTGTTCCGCCGCTTCTATCGCGCCGATCCGATCCTTTCACTGCTGCTCACCTTCGGCCTCGCGATGGTGGCCGAGCAGGGCCTGCGCATGATCTTCGGCGCCTCGCCGCGACCCTATTCGATGCCCTCGGCGCTGCGCGGGCAGGTGTTCGTCGGCGATTTCATCTATCCCTACTACCGCCTGATGATGCTCAGCGTCGCGGTCGTCGCCGTGACGCTGACCTGGCTCCTGATCTACCGCACGCCGTTCGGCCGCGTCGTGCGCGCGGGCGTGCAGGATCCCGAGATGGTCGGCGCGCTCGGCATTTCGCTCGAGCCCTACATGATGGCAATCGCGGCGCTCGGCGTCGGACTCGCCGGGTTGTGCGGCGTGCTGCTCGCACCGATCGTCACGATCCATCCCGCGATGGGCTCGGAAATCCTCACCGCCGCCTTCGTCGTGGTGGTCATCGGCGGGCTCGGCTCGTTCTGGGGCGTGGTCGCCGCCGCGCTGCTCGTCGGCGTGGTGCGGGGGCTCACCAGCTATTTCCTGCCGCCCGCGAGCGAAGCCTCGATGTACATGCTGATGGTGCTGGTGCTGTTGTTCCGCCCGCGCGGCCTGTTCGGCGAACGCATCCTGAAGTTCGAGTGAGCGCGATGCAGCCGAAATACGTGCCGCTGCTGGTCGCCGCCGCCGGGCTGCTGCTGCTGCCGTTCGTGCTGCTTCCGCTGGGCCTGACGCTGACCACCGCGACCGATGTCGTCCTCTTCGCGATGGCCTGCATGGGGCTGAACATCCTGGTCGGCCATACCGGCCTCGTCTCGTTCGGCCACGGCGCATTCTTCGGCCTTGCGGGTTATGCGGCAGCCCTGTCGCAGCGCCACTGGTTTCCCGGCGACATCGTCATCCCGTCGTTGTTTGCGGTATTCGTGATCGCGGTATTCGCGTGGCTCGCCGGCTTCCTCATCCTGCGCCGCCGCGGCGTCTATTTCTCGCTGCTCACGCTCGCGCTCTCCGCCATGCTGTTCGCGATCGCGTTCCGCTGGACCGCGGTGACCGGCGGCGAGAGCGGGCTCGGCGGTGTGGTGCGGCCCGTTGTGCTCGGCATCGATCTCGCGAGGCCGTGGATCTACTACTGGGCCGTCGCGGCGATCGGCTTCCTCACCGTCTACCTGCTGTGGCGCTTCCACCGCTCCGCGGTCGGCCACGTGCTGGTCGCGATCCGCGAGAACGAGCAGCGCGCGCGCTTCGTCGGCTATCCGACCGACCGCTACAAGCTGTTCGCGTTCACGGCCTCCGCCGCCATCACGGCGCTGGCCGGCACGCTTTCGGTATTCCACCACCGTTTCGCCTCGGCCGAACCGATTTCGGTGCAGTTCTCCGGCGAGCTACTGGCGATGGTGGTGATCGGCGGAATGCGCTCGTTCCTCGGGCCCGCGCTCGGCGCATTGTTCTTCATCCTGTTCCGCGAATTCCTCTCCATCTGGACCGCGAACTGGCTGCTGTTCTTCGGACTCCTGTTCGTCGGCTTCATCGTATTCTCGCCGACCGGCCTCGTCGGCGTTGCCGAAGGGGTAATCGCGCCGTTCCGCAAACGCGTCAATGAAGCCGCCGCGATGGCCGGCCGCGAGATTTCCAAAGATGCCGCGCTGCCGGCCGCGCTGGCGAACCGCAAAGCACCGGACGGGCCCGTGCTGATCGCCCGCGAGCTGGCCAAGAGCTTCGGCGGCATCCGCGCCGTCGCCAACGCCGATATCGTCGTGCAGGACCGCACGCTGCACGCGCTGATCGGGCCGAACGGCGCCGGCAAGACGACGGCGTTCAATCTCGTCTCCGGCATGTTCCCGCCCGACAAAGGCTTCATCACGGTCGCCGGCCGGGCGGTCGCCGGCCTCAAGCCTGAGGACATCACGCGTGCCGGCGTCGGCCGCTCGTTCCAGATCACCAACCTGTTCGGCGGATTGACGGTGGAAGAGAACATGCGCCTTGCCGTGCAGGCGCGGCACCGCAAGCGCTTCGCCTGGTGGGCCTCGGCCGAAAGCCTTGCCGACGTCAACGCCGAGACCGCCGCCTTCATGAGCTATCTCGGCCTTACCGGCATGGAGCGCGCCGAGGCCGCCTCGCTCTCCTATGGCGGGCAGCGCCTGCTCGACATGGGCCTCGCGCTTGCGACCGCGCCGCACATCCTGCTGCTCGATGAACCGCTCGCCGGCCTCGCGGCCGCCGAGCGCACGCGCGTCGCCGCGCTCGTCAAGACGATTTCAAAGCAAATCCCCGTGCTTCTGGTCGAACACGATATCGACCGCGTGTTCCAGATCGCCGACGAAGTGACGGTGATGAACGAGGGCGCCGTGCTGGTGCATGGCAGCGTCGATGACGCGCGCAACAACGCCAAGGTGCGCGAAATCTACATCGGCTCCGGAACCGCGCATGTGACGTCCGAGCCGCCGCCCTCCGCCGCGGGTGCCGCAACGCTGCTCAGCGTCGACAAGGTCGATACCTTCTACGGCAAGAGCCACATCCTCAACGCCGTTTCGCTCGACGTATCCGAGCACGAGATCGTCGCGCTGCTCGGCCGCAATGGCGCCGGCAAATCGACCTTGCTGAAAACCCTGATCGGCATCGCGCCGCCCGAGACCGGCTCGATCAAGCTCGCCGGGACTGAGATCGCGCGGCATAGCTCGGCCGAGATCGCGCGGCGCGGCATCGGCTATGTGCCGCAGGGCAGGGGCCTGTTCGCCGGCATGACCGTCGCGGACAATCTCGCGCTCGGCCGCTTGAAGCGTCAGACCGGCGCGGGCGTGCACTGGGACGACGAGCGCATCGTCTGGGTTTTTCCGCGCCTCGCGCAGCGCTGGTACACGCCGGCCGACTATCTCTCCGGAGGCGAGCAGCAGATGGTCGCGGTCGCGCGCGCGCTGGCGGGCGACGTGCGGCTGCTGTTGCTCGACGAGCCGTTCGAGGGATTGTCGCCCGCGATCACTGAGGAGCTGTTCGAGGCGTTCAACCGCCTGCGCTATGAAATAGGGCTGGTGATCGTCGACCATCATCTCGATCTCGCGCTCGCGCTCTCCGACCGCACGGTGATCCTGGAGCGCGGCTCGGTGACGTGGACCGGTGCGTCGAAGCTGCTGCGCGACGATCTCGAATTGCGCCGGCAGAAATTGTGGATGTGAAGGAGAGACCATGCCCCGCGTCGCCATCATCGGATCGGGCCTGATCGGCCGTGCCTGGGCCATGGTGTTCGCGCGCGCCGGCTGGGAGGCTGCGCTGTACGACGCGGTCGAGGGCGCGGCCGGCAAGGCGCTCGGTCTCGTCGCCGAGGGGCTCGATGAACTGGCCAAGCACGGCCTCGTGGCGGGCCCCAAGGGCTCCGCAGCCCGCGTGCGCGCGGCGAAAAGCGTCGCCGACGCGCTCGACGGCGCGAGTTACGTGCAGGAGAACGTGCCCGAGACGGTGGAAGCCAAGCGCGCGATCTTCGCCGAACTCGATGCGCTGGCTGCGCCCGACGCGATCCTCGCCTCGTCCACCTCGGCGATCGTCGCGAGCCTGTTCACCGAAAATCTCGCCGGCCGCGCGCGCTGCCTTGTGGCGCATCCGGTGAACCCGCCGCACCTTGTGCCGATCGTCGAACTGGTCGGCGCGCCGTGGACCGCGCCCGAGACGATCGCGCGCGCCAAGCAGGTCTACGAGTCGATCAATCAGGTGCCGATCGTCGTTCGCCGCGAGATCGAAGGCTTCATCCTCAACCGCCTGCAAGGCGCGCTGCTGGCCGAAGCATTCCGGCTCGTGGGCGAAGGCTATGTGTCGCCGCAAGACCTCGACAAGACCATCAAGGACGGGCTCGGGCTGCGCTGGTCGTTCATGGGGCCGTTCGCCACCATTGAACTCAACGCGCCCGGCGGCATCGCGGATTACTGCGCGCGCTACACCGGCATGTACCGGCGCGTGCAGGGACAGCCGGCGAAGCCGGAAGTGTTCGATGCGGCGAATGTCGAGGCGATCGTGCAAGAATGGGGCGGTACCCCCGCGGCGGATGAACTTGCGGCGCGTACCCGCTGGCGTGACCAGCGCCTTGCGGCGCTCGCCGCGCATAAGAAGACGCAGCCTACCACCTGACTGTCATCCCGGGCGAGCGAAGCGAGACCCGGGACCCATCCAAATTCGAGCGCGGCTCTCGATGGGTCCCGGCTCTCGCGCTATGCGCTCGGATGACAGTCAGGCGTCCGCCGCCGCACCGGCCCCCAACGCTATTCCACGCGGCCCGACGGACTCAGAGCCGCTGCCGCAGTCGTTGCGATCTCGGTGTCGGTCTCGCTGCTCAAGCCCGCGATACCCACCGCGCCCACGACGACGCCATTCACACGCACCGGCATGCCGCCGCGAAGCGCCATGATATTGGCGGTGACGAACGCCGGGCGTCCCCGATTGATGTTGTCCTCTATTTCAGCGGTCGGCCGCTGCAGCCGCGCGGCCGTTCGTGCCTTCTGGATGGCGAGGTCCGCGCTGGCAGGACGGACATCATCCATCCGCTGGAAAGCAAGCAGATCCCCGGCCGGATCGACAACCGCGATGGCTGACGGCGCTTTCCGCCGCTGCGCGCTCTCTTTGGCCGCTTGCAGCACGGTCTGCGCCCCAGCCTGGTCCAGAACCGTCACACTGATGGTCTGTCCGTCGGCCGGCAGACCGAAGCTCGTTGCCAGGATCCCGACGATGAATCCAAGTTTCGTCATTGCGAGCCTCACGATCAGCGCGCCCAGGCGGAGTTGAGGATGACGCTGCAGAAATTGGTACGTTGGAAAGTCTTGTCCTTGAGGGCCAGTACGTCATCGTTCACGGTGCCGAACGTGCTGTCCGGGCGGTGCTTCATCCCGTCATAGAAGGCCTGGATGATATCGTTCTTGAAGTCGGCGCCACGCGGGTGCGCGGCGACCACCGCTTCGCGTTGCGCGCCGGTGAATTGCTCATACGCAATCCCGAGCACGTCCATCTCGACACCCGCCGTGACGAGCGCGACTTCCGCCTTCTTGTGCTCCGGGATGCCGGGCGTGGTGTGAAGTGCGATCGCGTCCCAGACGGTCTCGACCGAGGCCTCCGGAATGCCATAACTGCGCAGAAAATCCCGGGCAGCGTTGGCGCCGTCGACTTCGAAGCGAAGCTGCGACTGGCGATATTTCTCGGTCAGGCCGATATCGTGAAACATCGCGCCGACATAGAGCAATTCAGGATCGTACTTGAGGCGCTTGCGCTCGCCGGAGAGCGCGCCGAAGAGATAGACGCGCGTCGAGTGGTGGAACAGCAGATCCGACTCGGTATCGCGGATGAACTGCGTGAGATCGCGCGCCATCTTGCTGTCCGGGACCTTGATCCCGGCAATGTCGTTCACGTCCTGTTTGGGATGCTGGTGGATCGTCGTCACGCTCATGGGGGCTTCCTCTATTCCGCCGCGATCATCTGCGGCCCGAGCTTCAGGCCCAGCGCATTCGCGACGCCGGCGCCGTACTCGGGATCGGCCTTTGCGCAGTTCGCGATGTGACGTTCCTGGATATGAACGGCGGCTCCGCCAATCGCGCGAGCCGTGTTGTCGAACAATGCCTGCCGCTGCGCCGCATTCATCTTCCGGAACAGGTCGCCGGGCTGCTGATAATGGTCGTTGTCGACGCGGTGATCCCAATGTGCGGCGGCGCCTTCAATCTCAAGCGGCGGCTCGTTGAGATCGGGTTGATCCGCCCACTCACCGAGGCTGTTCGGGAAGTAGGTCGGCGTGCGGCCGAGATTTCCATCGGTGCGCATGGCCCCGTCCCGGTGGTAGCTATGGAACGGACACTTCGGCGCGTTGACCGGGATGTGGTTGAAGTTGACGCCCAGCCGGTAGCGTTGCGCGTCGCCGTACGAGAACAGGCGGCCGTGCAGCATCTTGTCGGGCGAGAAGCTGATGCCCGGAACGATATTGGCGGGCGAGAACGCCGCCTGCTCGACCTCGGCGAAGAAGTTCTCGGGATTCCGGTTTAGCTCGAAATATCCAGTCTCGATCAGCGGGTAATCGCCTTTCGGCCAGACCTTGGTGAGGTCGAAGGGATTGAACGGGAAGGTCTTGGCCTGCTCATTCGTCATCACCTGGATGAACAGGGTCCAGCGCGGGAAATCGCCGCGCTCGATGCTCTCGAACAGATCGCGCTGGTGCGTCTCGCGATCCTTTCCGACCATGGCCTCCGCCTCGGCGTCGGTGAGGTTCTGGATGCCCTGCTGGGTGCGGAAGTGGAATTTCACCCAGATTCGCTCGTTTGCCGCATTGAGGAAGCTGTACGCGTGACTACCGAAGCCGTGCATGTGGCGGAACGAGCGGGGGATGCCGCGATCGCTCATGACGATCGTGACCTGATGCAGCGCCTCGGGCAGCAGCGACCAGAAGTCCCAATTATTGTCGGCGCTACGCATACCGGTGCGCGGATCGCGCTTGATGGCATGGTTCAGGTCGGGAAAGCGCAGCGGATCGCGAAAGAAGAAGACGGGCGTGTTGTTGCCGACGACGTCCCAGTTGCCCTCCTCGGTATAGAATTTCAGCGCGAAGCCGCGGATATCGCGCTCGGCGTCCGCGGCACCGCGCTCGCCGGCCACCGTCGAGAATCGGGCGAACATCGGGGTCTGTTTGCCGATCTTGGAAAAGATCTTGGCCTTGGTGTAGCGGGTGATGTCATGCGTGACGGTGAAAGTCCCGTGTGCGCCCGCGCCTTTGGCGTGCATGCGGCGTTCCGGAATGACCTCGCGGTCGAAGTGGGCAAGCTTCTCGATCAGCCAGATGTCCTGGAGCAGCGCGGGGCCGCGCGGGCCGGCAGTCTGAATGTTCAGATTGTCGCTGACGGGCATGCCCGTCATGGAGGTGAGGCGGGGACGTTCGGCCATAAACAGCTCCTGTATTGCGAGACATGCAAATTCCTGCAACGCGACCGCTCTGCAGCAGCGTCTTCCTTGCTTTCGCAACGTCACCCATTTGCGAGGAAGCCGGGAACGACACCTACTCAATTCATTTCGGAATGACTTTGGTTTTGTTGCCGCAACTGCTCTGGTTTTGCGCCAAACGGCTAGAACAGCGAGCCGGTTTTATGGGTGCGCGCCCTAACGGGGCGGCGCATAACTCGCCGCGTCAACCGCGCTGGGCCGCCCCGGCAGATCGAGCCGCGTCACCGCCCGCGCACTCTCGGCAATCACCTTGCCGCGCCGCACGACGAACAGCCGCCGCGCTTTCAGCCGGATCGCCTCGATCGGATCGGCGGCTTGCAGCACCACGAGATCGCCATTGTGGCCGACCTCGAGGCCGTAGCCTTCGAGTCCCATCACCTTGGCGGCATTTGCCGTCACGGCATCGAAGCAATAGCGCATCGCCTCGCGCGAGGTCATCTGGCCGACATGCAGCGCCATGTGCGCGACATCGAGCATGTCGCCTGAACCGAGCGAGTACCACGGGTCCATCACGCAGTCGTGGCCGAACGCGACGTTGATGCCGTGCGCCCGAAGCTCCGGCACGCGCGTCATGCCGCGCCGCTTCGGATATGTATCGTGGCGGCCTTGCAGCACGATGTTGATCAGCGGATTGGCAACCGCGTGTACCTGCGCCTCCGCCATCAGCGGCAGCAGCTTCGAGACGTAATAATTGTCCATGCTGTGCATCGAGGTCAGGTGCGAGCCGGTGACGCGGCCATGCAGGCCGAGGCGCTGCGTTTCGGCGGCGAGCGTCTCGATGTGGCGCGACATCGGATCGTCGGTCTCGTCGCAATGCATGTCGACCATCAGGCCGCGCTCGGCCGCGATGTCGCACAGCACTTCGATCGAGCGCGCCCCATCCTCCATCGTTCGCTCGAAATGCGGTATGCCCCCGACGATATCGACGCCCTTGTGGAGCGCGCGTTCGAGGTTCTTCGCCGCGCTGGGCGAGCGGAAATAGCCGTCCTGCGGAAACGCGACGAGCTGCAGATCGATGTACGGCGCAATTTGCCGCTTCACGTCGAGCAGCGCATCGACAGCCGTCAGCCGGTCGTCGCAAATGTCCACGTGGCTGCGGATCGCCAGCAGGCCTTGGGCGACGGCAAGATCGCAGTAGCGCAGCGCGCGCTCGGCGACGGCTTCCGGCCTCAGAAGCGGCTTCAGCTCGCCCCACAACGCGATGCCTTCGAGCAGCGTGCCGGATTGGTTGAGGCGCGGAAGCCCAAGCGACAGGGTCGCGTCCATGTGGAAATGTGGATCGGCGAACGGCGGCGCAACGAGACAGCCCAGCGCGTCGATGACACGCGCGGATTCTGCCGCGATGCCGCGGTCGACGGCCGCGATCTTGCCGTCCTGAATCGCGATGTCGAGGCCGTTGCGGCCATCCGGCAAGGTCGCATTGCGCACGATCAGATCGAAGCTCATGGCAAATCCTACAACGCCCGGCCGGCGATCGGCACGTGTTTGTCACCGATCAGGACGGTCGCCGCCTCAATGCCGAACACGGCGGCGAGCCGCTCTGGCGCGAGCGACTCGTTGGGCGAACCGTCGGCGACGATCCGGCCGCGGTCCATGACCAGCACGCGGTCGGCAAAGCGCGCCGCCAAGGTCAGATCGTGCAGGATCGCGAGGATCGCGTTCCCACCGTGCGCAGCCGCGCGCAGCAATTCCATCACCACAAGCTGGTGGCGCGGATCGAGCGCAGCCGTCGGCTCGTCGGCCAGCAGCACCGGCGCCTGCGTGGCGAGCGCGCGCGCGAGCGCCACCCGTGCCTTCTCGCCGCCTGACAGCGTGGTCACGGCGCGCTGCGCGAACGCATCCGTCTCTGTTGTCGCAAGTGCGTGCGCGACTGCGGCGCGGTCCTGCGGCGATGTGGATGAAAACGGATCGGCATGCGGCGCGCGGCCGAGCATCACGATGTCGGCGACCGGCATCGGCCAGTGGAAGATATGACCCTGCGGCAGATAGGCGATGTGCCGCGCACGCTGGCCTGGCTTCATCGACGCGAGCGGCTTGCCGGCGAGTTCGATCGCCCCCTCGGCCGGAACGAGCCCGGCGAGCGCGCGCATCAGCGTCGTCTTGCCGGCGCCGTTCGGACCGACAAGCGCGACCAGTTCGCCGCCGTGCAGCGAGAGGCTCGCCTGCTCGACGATTATCGCGCCGCCGAGTTTGATCGTGAGATTGCTGGCGGAGAGGGCGCTCACGACGGCGCTCCTTCGAGCAGGCGCCGCTCGCGGAAGATGATCGCCAGAAACACCGGCACGCCGATCAGCGCCGTGACCACGCCGAGCTTGATCTCGACCGCCGAAGGCCCGAGCCGGATCGCGACATCGGCGGCAAGCACCAGCGCGGCGCCCGCCAGCGTTGCTGGCAGCAGCACGCGCGCCGGATCGGACCCCACCGCGCGCCGGACTAGATGCGGCGCCACCAGCCCGACAAATCCGACCGCACCCGCGACCGCGACCGCGGCGCCGACGCCGAGCGCGACCCCGATGACCACCATCAGGCGCGTGCGCGCCACATCGACCCCGAGCGAGGCCGCCGCATCCTCGCCGAGCGTGAGCGCGCGAAACGCGCGGGCATTCGCGGCAAGCAAAATCCAGCTCGCGAGCATGAACGGCGTCGCAATGACCAGATGGTCGGTCGAGCGGTCCTCCAGCGAGCCAAGCAGCCAGAACGCGATTTCGAGCGCGATGAATGGGTTCGGCGCGAGGTTGAGGATCAGCGCTGTCATGGCGCCGGCAAAGCTCGCGAGTGCAAGGCCCGCCAGCAGCGTCACGGTGAGGCTGGCGCGCCGCCCCGCGATCGCGACCAGCCCGGCGATCGAGACCAGCGCGCCGAGAATGCCCGCGACGGGCACCGCGAACGACGTCACCGGCGCAAAGCCGAACGCGATCACTGCTGCTGCTGCTGCTGCTGCTGCTTGTGGCGCGCCGAACAGGGCGGGTTCTGCCAGTGGATTGCGCAGCAGCCCCTGCAATGCCGCTCCGGAGAGGCCGAGCGTCGCGCCGATCAGCGCGGCAAGGAGCGTGCGCGGCAGGCGGATGTCGCGCACGATGATCCCGGCCGGTCCTTCGCCCGAAAACAGTCCTGCGATCGCTGCGCGCGGCGACAGGCCCGCCGGCCCGACCATGAGGGAGAGCACGGCGAGCGCCACGATCAGCGCCGCCAGAATGACATTGATGCGAAGGCTTGCCCGTTCCACGCGTCTTTCCTACAGGCTCCCGGCGGGCGGTCCAATGGGATAACAAGGCTCATGCGCCTTCCTGTTTTTCTGATGCTTGCGATGTTGAACGCCGCATCGGCCCTGGCCGACGCGCCCCGCCGCGTCGTGTCATTCAACCAGTGCGGCGATCAGCTCGTGCTGGCGCTCGCCGACCCGCAGCAGATCGCCGGCCTCTCGCCGTACGCCGCTGATCCGACGCTCTCGGCCGTCTCCGAAAAGGCGCGTGCCTTTCCGCGCCTCGACTGGCAGGCGGAATCGACCATCGCGCTTGGTCCCGACCTGGTGCTGATCGGCCAGAACGATCGGCCGGTGACCAAACACATCCTGCGTGTTCAAGGGCTGCGGCTCTACGAGATCGCGCTGATCTCCGACCTCGATACGGCGCGCCGCCAGATCGTCGAGGTTGCGGCTGTGCTCGGCCATCCGGAGCGCGGAGAGAAGCTGCTGGCCGATCTGGATGCGGCGCGCGGGCGATTACATGCGGCGCCAAAGCCGCCGTTTCACACCGCGCTGCTGGTCAATCGCGGCGGCTACACGGCGGGCGAGCGCAGTCTCGCCGCCGCGCTGCTGGAAGAGGCAGGGCTCAAGCCACCGCCCGGCGCGCCGCCCGGCTATGGCGGTTACGTGCCGCTCGAGCGGCTGTTGACGCTCCGCCCGGATGTGATCGTGCTCAACAATCTGCCGAGGGAGTCCGATCAGGGCAGCTACAATCTCAGCCATCCGGCGCTCGACGCGCTCTATCCGCCGCAGCGGCGTATCATCCTGCCGCCGCGCTACACGATCTGCGGCGGCGCCGCGCTGGTCGAGGCGTTCGACTATCTGGCCGGCGTGCTGGCGCGGCTCGCCCAGTCGCCGACGATGCGCACCAACTGATCGAGCCCCTCAGTCAGCGCTGCCGGCCCCGGCTGCAGGATCAGCGCCGACTTGATCTCGAATAATGCGCCGTCGCGCACGGCGGGAATTACGCCGAAGCCGGGCCGCGCCGCGAGTTTTGCGCCGACGAATTTCTTGCCGCACCAGGAGCCGATGATGATATCCGGCGCCGCCGCAATCACTTCCTCGGCCGACACGATGCGGTCCTTGGCGTTCTTGTTCGCGGCGAGGGCCGGAAATACCTCGATGCCGCCCGCCGCCTCGATCAGCTCCGAGACCCATTTCAGGCCGGAGATCATCGGCTCGTCCCATTCCTCGAAATAGACGCGCGGACGACGCGGCAACTCCGCGGCGCGCTCGCGCACAGCGTCGAGCCGGTCCTCCAGCGAAACGGCAAGCTCCTCGGCTTTCTCCACGGCGCCGACCAGCGCGCCGAGCGTGCGGATCATGTCGAGGATGCCGGCGACGTCGCGCTGGTTGAACGCATGCACGGCGATGTTGCGGCGGATCAGCTCGGCCGCGATATCGGCCTGCAGGTCCGAGAAGGTCAAAACCAGATCGGGCTTGAGCGCGATGATCTTCTCGAAATCCGCCGAGATGAACGCCGAGACGCGCGGCTTCTCGCGCCGCACCTGCGGCGGGCGCACCGCATAGCCGGACACGCCGACGACGCGCTTCTCCTCGCCGAGGAGGTAGAGCGTCTCGACGGTCTCCTCGGTCAGGCAGACGATGCGGGAGGGCGGGAACATCCGCCGATATTAACCCAAAGCATCCGCATCTGCCGTATCGATGATCTCAGGACCGCCGACGCCGATGACGCGGCCGTCTTCGATGCGCACGACCGTGCTGGCGATGCGCTTCACCTCCGCGGCATGGTGGCTGACATAGATCATCGGCACCGACTCGTCGCGCAGGCGCATGAGATACGGAAAGATCTCGCGCTTGCGGGCGGCGTCGAGCGAGGCGAGCGGCTCGTCCAGCAGCAGCAGCAGCGGCTGCAGCAGCAGCGCGCGGCCGATGGCGACGCGCTGGCGCTCGCCGCCGGAGAGCTTGCCGGGGCGGCGCGCCAGCAGATGCCCGATATCGAGCATCTTCACGATGCGTGCCTGCGCGGCGGCATCGTGCGCCAGCCGGTACATGCGCCGGCCGTAGTCGAGGTTCTGCGCGACCGTCATGTGTGGAAACAGCCGGCCGTCCTGGAACACGTAGCCGATGTGGCGGCGGTGCGGCGGCAGGCTCGCGCCGGCGGAATCGAACAGCAGCGTGCCGTTGCACAGGATGCGCCCGCGATCCGGTGTCACCAGGCCGGCCACCATGTTGACGATCGAGGTCTTGCCCGAACCGGAGGGGCCGAACAGCGCGGTCACGCCGTCCGCGGCCTCGAACTTCGCCGAGACCGTGAACTCGCCAAGCCGTTTTTCGACATCGACGACCAGCACATCAGCCCCCGTGCAGCCGTGTGCCGGTCCGCCGCGCGAGCCATTCGGACGAAACCAGCGCGATCAGCGAGATGATGATGGCGACGATCACCAGCCGCGCGGCCGCCGCGTCGCCGCCGGGGACCTGCAGATAGGTGTAGATCGCGGCCGAAATGGTTTGCGTCTCGCCCGGAATATTGGAGACGAACGTGATGGTGGCGCCGAATTCGCCCAGCGCTTTGGCGAAGCACAGCACCATGCCGGCGATGATGCCGGGCAGGGCGAGCGGCAACGTCACGGTGAGGAAAACGCGGAATGGGCTCGCGCCGAGCGTGCGGCTTGCGTCTTCCAGTTTCGCATCCACAGCCTCGATGGATAGCCGGATCGCGCGCACCAGCAGCGGGAACCCCATCACGCCGCAGGCGAGCGCCGCACCGGTCCAGCGGAACGAGAACACAATGCCGAACGTGTCGGCGAGGAACGATCCGATGACGCCACGCCGGCCGAACCAGATCAGCAGCAGGTAGCCGGTCACAACCGGTGGCAACACCAATGGCAGATGGACGAGGCCGTCGACGAGTGCCTTGCCCCAAAAGTCCTTTCGCGCCAGCAGCCAGGCAATAGCGATACCGAACGGCAGCGCGACCACGGTCGCAACCGCCGCGATGCGCAGCGAAAGGGCGACGGCGGTCCATTCATCGGGGGTAAGGGAGAGCACTAATCTAACAGTACATCACGACGTCGGCCGCACCAGGAACGTGAACCCGTATTGCTCGAATACAGTCTTCGCGATGCTGCTGCGCAGGAATCCCAGATAGGCCGCCACTTCGGGTTTCGCGGTAGCCGTTGCGGCAACCGGATAGACGATGGCCGGATGCGAGTCGGCCGGGAATGTGCCGACGACCTTCACGCCCGGCTCCACCTTGGCGTCGGTCTCGTAAACGATGCCGAGCACGGCTTCGCTGCGCGCGACCAGCGCCAGCGCGGCGCGCACGTTGTCGGCCATCGCAAATCTCTTCTCGACCGAAGCCCAGATACCGAGCTTTTCCAGCGCGCCCTTGGCGTATTTTCCGACCGGCACCGAGGTGACCTCGCCGGTCGTGATGCGGCCGTCGCCGATCAGCTTCGCGAGATCGAAGGCGGGCCCAATCGCAACGGTGTCGACCTTCGAGTCTTTCGGCGCGATCAGCACCAGCCGGTTGCCGAGCAGGTTGACACGGGTGTCGTCCTTGATGACCTTTTTCTGCGCCGCGTAGTCCATCCACTCGAGATCGGCCGAGGCGAAAATATCCGCCGGTGCGCCCTGCTCGATCTGCCGCGCAAGCGCTGAGCTTGCCGCGTAGCTCGTCACAACCTTGGTGCCGGTTGCTTTCAGGAACGCCGCGTTCACGTCGTCGAGCGCATTCTTCATCGAGGCGGCGGCGAACACCGTGATGGTCTTGTCCTGAGCGGAGGCCGGCGCGGCGGGCGGCAGCCAGAGGCCCAAAACAACCAAAGCAAGAAACGAATTTCGTCGGGAAATCATGGCGGCTCTCCGTTCGTTCGCGCTCGCGCGCGAATCCAGTGTCTCGTGAAGTTTACGGCCGCCCGGGAACCGCCGTTCCGGGCCGTTGGCGCGCGCGCAGCGCGCCGTCGGTCGCGAACCGCATCCTAGCAATCCACTGCGCAACGTCAAACCGGAAAGCGGTGCGCGCTGTTGTCAGGTCTACCCGATTGAGGGTTAACTCCGCGCAGGGGGAGCGAATGCCGGACGTGACGCCGATCGACGGCGACTACGACTACATCATCGTCGGGGCGGGCTCGGCCGGCTGCGTGCTCGCCAATCGCCTGTCCGCCGATCCGAACAACCGCGTGCTTCTGCTTGAAGCCGGCGCCAGGGACAACTGGATCTGGTTTCATATTCCGGTCGGTTACCTATTTGCGATCGGCAATCCACGCTCCGACTGGATGTTCAAGACCGAGCCCGAACCGGGCCTCAACGGCCGCGCGCTGAATTATCCGCGCGGCAAGGTGATCGGCGGCTCGTCCGCCATCAACGCAATGATCTACATGCGCGGGCAGGCGGCCGATTACGATCACTGGCGCCAGCTTGGCCTCACCGGCTGGGGCTGGGACGACGTGCTGCCGCTGTTTCGCAAGCAGACCGATCATTTTCTTGGTGCAAGCGATCATCACGGGACCGGCGGCGAGTGGCGCGTCGAGGCGCCGCGCGTGCAGTGGGAACTGCTCGATGCATTCCGCAAGGCCGCGGAGGAATACGGCATCGCGCCGATCGACGATTTCAATCGCGGCGACAACGAGGGCTCGGCCTATTTCCATGTGAACCAGCGAACCGGCCGGCGCTGGTCGGCGGCGCGCGGCTTCTTGAAGCCGGTGTTGAACCGTCCGAACCTGCGCGTCGAGACTGGCTGTCTCGCCGAGCGCGTGGAGTTTGACGGGTGGCGCGCCATCGGCGTGACGTGGCGCCAGGACGGCGCGACGAAAACGGCACGCGCCAAAGGCGAGGTGATTTTGTCGGCCGGCTCGATCGGCTCGGTGCAGCTGCTGTTGCTCTCCGGCGTCGGGCCGGGGCGCGATCTGCTGAACCTGGGTATCCCGCTCGTGCTCGACCGGCCGGGCGTCGGGCAGAACCTGCAGGACCATTTGCAGATTCGCATGATCTACAAGGTCTCCGGCGTGAAGACCTTGAACGAGACGTATCACTCGCTGTTCGGCCGCGCGGCGATGGGGCTCGACTATGCGCTGCGCCGCCGCGGGCCGCTCACGATGGCGCCTTCACAGTTGGGTTTGTTTACCCGCTCCGATCCTTCGCGCGAGCGCGCCAACATCCAGTTTCACGTGCAGCCGCTCTCGCTCGACAAGTTCGGCGACCCGCTGCACACCTATCCGGCCTTCACCACCAGCGTGTGCAATCTTCAGCCGCAAAGCCGCGGCGTCGTGCGCCTGCGCTCGGCCGATCCGGCCGACAAGCCGATCATCGCGCCGCATTATCTGACGGCCGACGAGGACCGCCGTGTTGCGGCCGACTCGATCCGGGTCGCGCGCGCCATCGTGGCGCAGCCGGCGCTGCAGAAGTTCAAGCCGGTCGAAACGCTGCCGGGCGAGAAAGTTGGTGATGACGATGAATCACTGGCGAAAGCCGCCGGCGACATCGGCACCACGATCTTTCACCCTGTCGGCACGGCGAAAATGGGTCTCACCAGCGATCCCAACGCGGTGGTCGATGCGCGCCTTCGCGTGCTCGGCATCGAGGGCCTGCGCGTGATCGATGCCTCGGTGATGCCGACGATCACCTCCGGCAACACCAACTCGCCGACCATGATGATCGCCGAGAAGGGCGCCGCGATGGTGCTGGCCGATCGGGGACGCTGAAGCAGCGGGAGGAACGCCATGAATATTGTCGCGCGCGTGAAGGCACTTCTTTTCGATCCGAAGGCCGAATGGCAGGTCATCAAGCGCGAGCCTGCCGATCCGGTGGATCTGCTCAGGCGCTACGTCGCGATCCTGGCGGCGATTCCGGCGCTGTGCGGGTTCATCGGTGCGTCGATCATCGGGATTCACGGCTACCGCACCGGGCTTTTCGTCGGTCTCGTCAGCGCGGTCGGCGGTTACATTCTCACCTTCTTCGGCGTCTTCGTGATGGCATTCGTGGTGGATGCGCTGGCGGAGAGATTCGGCGGCCGCAAGGATTTCACGAATGCCTTCAGGATCGCCGTCTACGCCCCGACGGTGGCGTGGCTCGCAAGCGTGTTCACCTGCATTCCCATGCTTTCGATCTTCGTCGTGCTCGGGCTGTACACGTTGTACCTGCTCTACACCGGCCTTCCGATTTTGATGAAGGTGCCGGAAGACAAGGTGCTCGGCTATTTCCTGGCGGTTCTGGTCTGTGCCATCATCGTGTGGACGCTGATCCTGTTCGTCCCCGCGATGCTGTTCGGTGTGCGGATGATTTGAACCCGCTTATGGCAGCGCCTTGAGATAACGAATCGGCCGGCCCGGCGCGATCGCCTGCGCGCCCGCGACGATCGCGTTCGCGTCGATGCCGTAGTGCCGGTAGAGGTCCGGAATCGAGCCGGTCTGGCCGAAGTGCTCCACCCCGAGCGCGCGCGTGCGATGGCCGTGGATCGCACCGAGCCAGCCGAGCGTCGCGGGATGTGCATCGCAGACCGTCACGATACCGCAATGCGGGGCCAGGTCCGCCATCAACCGCTCGATGTGCGAGCGCGCATGCACAAGGCCGCGCTCGCGCGCGCGCTGCGCCGCACTCCAGCCGGCGTTGAGCCGGTCGGCGGATGTGACCGCGAGCAGCCCGACATCGCGGCGGTCCTCGCCCATCAGCCCGACCGCCTCGATCGCCTCGGGCGCGACCGCGCCCGTGTACGCCACGATCACCTGGCAGTTCGGCCCGGGTTTGCGCATCCAGTAGGCGCCGTCGATGATCGCCTGCCGCAGCTCCAGTGTGATCGTGCGCTTGATCTGGTCGATCGGACGCGTGGAGAGCCGCAGATACACGGAGCCGCCGGTCTCGTCGCGCAGCCAGTTGCGCTCGGAGGGCTCGGCGTCGCCGCCTTTCTGGATGTAGTCGAACGACCAGGCGAGGATCGCGGCCAGCTCGTCCACATAGGCCGGCTCGAACGCCGCAAGCCCGTCCTGTGCCATGCCGATCAGCGGCGTGCCGATTGACTGATGCGCGCCACCTTC
>JAXDOA010000229.1:0-6321 GCA_034669125.1 Hyphomicrobiales bacterium | reverse complement strand
CCTGCAACTCCTCGACCTTGCCCCAGCGCCCCGCGGGCGTGCGCGCGCACACCCAGGCGGAGAATTTCTCGTCGTTCATCAGCGCGGTGTTGAGCTCGGTGCCGAAGTAGCCCGGCGAAATCCCGTTCGCCGTGATGCCGTGCTTGGCGAATTCCGCGCACATCGCCTTGGTGAGCATCTTCACCGCGCCCTTGCTCGCCGTGTAGGGCGCAATCGTCGGGCGGCCGAGCTCCGACATCACCGAGCAGATGTTCACGATCTTGCCGCGCGAGCGCGCGATCATGCGGCGCGCGACCGCCTGCGTGACGAAGAACACCGAATCGAGATTGGTCGCCATGATCTCGCGCCAGTCGGCTTCGGGAAAATCGACGATCGGCGCGCGCTTGGTCATGCCGGCGTTGTTCACCAGGATGTCGATCGGCCCGACGTCCTTCTCGATTTGTGCAACGGCCTCTTCGACGGTCTCCTTGCTGGTCACATTGAACGGCGCCGCGAGCGCATTTGCGCCGATCGCCTTCGCGGTCGCCGCCACGGCCGCAGCGTCGCGCCCATTGATGATGACGCGCGCGCCCGCCGCCACGTAGCCTTCCGCGATGGCGCGGCCGATCCCGCGGCTCGAGCCGGTGACGAGCGCAAGGCGGCCGGTGAGGTCGAACATTTTGTGCATGGGGTTTCCTTCGGAAGGCGAGGCAGAGCGTGTAAGGTAGAATGAACCCGGGAGAATGACCATGCGCGCCGCCGTGCTTTACGCGCCGAAGGATCTTCGCATCGAGCCGGTGACGGCAGCACCGCTCGGGGCCCGCGAGGTCGAGGTGCGCATCGAGGCCGGCGGCATCTGCGGCTCCGACCTGCACTATTATTTCGACGGTGGCTTCGGCACGGTGCGGCTCAAGGAACCGATGATCCTCGGTCACGAGATCGCCGGCACGATCGCGCGCGTCGGCGGCGAGGTTGGAAGCGTCAAGCCCGGCCAGCGTGTCGCCGTCAACCCGAGCCGCCCATGCGGCACGTGCCGCTACTGCCAGGAAGGCAAGCAGAACCACTGCCTCGACATGCGCTTCTACGGCAGCGCGATGCGCTTTCCCCATGTGCAGGGCGGCTTCCGCGAGGTGCTGGTGTGCGACGAGGCGCAGGCCGTGGCGGTGCCGCCCGCGATGTCGGCCGCGCAGGCGGCCTTCGCCGAGCCGTTCGCCGTGTGCCTGCATGCCGTGAACCGCGCGGGTCCACTGCTCGGCAAGCGCGTGCTCGTCACCGGGGCAGGGCCAATTGGCGCGCTCACCGTGATCGCGGCGCGGCGCGCCGGTGCGCTGGAGATCGTCGCAACCGATGTGGCGGATGCGCCGCTCGCGGCCGCCCGCAAGGTCGGCGCGGACGCGACCGTCAATGTCGGCGGCAAGGATGCACTGGCGCGCTACAGCGCCGACAAGGGATATTTCGACGTGATGTTCGAGGCATCGGGCAACGCACAGGCGCTTGGCGCAGGACTCGGCGTGGTGCGCCCGACCGGGATCGTGGTGCAGATCGGCATCGCGGGGGCCGAGATGACCTTGCCGATGAACGTCGCTGTCGCCAAGGAGATCGAGCTGCGCGGCACCTTCCGCTTCCATGAGGAATTCGCGCTTGCGGTCGCGCTGATCGGTGGCGGGCTGGTCGACGTGATGCCGCTGCTGACGGCGACAGTGCCGCTCGCCGACGCCAACGAGGCGTTCGCGCTCGCGGCGGATCGCTCAAAGGCGATGAAGGTGCAGCTCGCGTTCGGCTGATCGCTCAAATTGTCCCGATCGCGGCAAGTACGGCGAAAGCATCCGGATGGATGTTCTCATCCCCTCAATACTTATTCAGCCGCCCCCTGATACTGCTGCGCCCCAAGAGGCGTGACATGAACGTATCCAGCAGCGTTGCGACATTCGGATCGGCGGCCATTGCGACGCCGGCCACGAACGACGCCAATGTGAAGCGCGACGACAAGCCGGCGGACGAGCCCGCGGCGCACCAGCCGATCGAAGCCGCAAAGGCGCCGGGAACCGGTCAGTTGGTCGACAAGACAGTCTGAGTACTCTCCGACCCTCATGCTGAGGAGCGCGCAAAGCGCGCGTCTCGAAGCATGGCGGCAAGCGCCGAGCGCGCGGCCATCCTTCGAGACGGCCGCTGCGCGGCCTCCTCAGGATGAGGACTGCGCTACATCACCGCGCCGATCTGCCACGGCACGAATTCGGCGTCGCCATAGCCCAAGTCTTCCGACTTGGTGTGCGCGCCCGAGGCGACCGCCAGCACCTTCCTGAAAATCTCCTGGCCCTTGTCGGCGACAGAGACGCCGTCGAGGATCTCGCCGCAATTGATGTCCATGTCATCGATCATGCTCGCGTAAACCTGTGAGTTGGTCGCGAGCTTCACGGAGGGCGTTGGCTTGCAGCCGAACGCCGAGCCGCGCCCGGTCGTGAAGCACATCACGTTCGCGCCGCCCGCGACCTGTCCGGTCGCGCCCACCGGGTCGTAGCCCGGCGTATCCATGAACACGAAGCCCTTCTCCTTCACGGGCTCGGCATATTCGTAGACCGCGCGCATCGTCGTGGTGCCGCCTTTGGCGGCCGCGCCGAGCGATTTTTCCAGAATGGTGGTGAGCCCGCCCGCCTTGTTGCCGGGCGAAGGATTGTTGTTCATCTCGCCGCCGTTGCGCTCGCAATAGGCCTCCCACCACTTGATGCGCTCGACCAGCTTCTCGCCGACCGCACGGTTCACGGCGCGGCGCGTCAGCAGATGTTCGGCGCCGTAGATTTCCGGCGTCTCGGAGAGGATCGCGGTGCCGCCGTGGCGCACCAGTTCGTCGACCGCGGCGCCGAGCGCCGGGTTCGCCGTGATGCCCGAATAGCCGTCCGAGCCGCCGCATTGCAGCGCCAGCGTGATCTCGGAAGCCGGCCGCGTCTCGCGTTTCGAGCGCGCCGCGATCGGGATCATCGCCTTGATGCGCTCGACGCCCTCAGCCACCGTTTTCTTCGTGCCGCCGGTCGCCTGGATCGTCATGGTCTGGAAGTGATCGCCCTCGACGAGGCCGTATTCCTCTTTCATGCGGTCGATCTGGAACACCTCGCAGCCGAGCCCGACCATCAGGGCGCCGCCCAAGTTCGCATGCGTCGCGTAGCCCCACTGGGTCCGCCGCAGGACATCGAAGCCCTCGCCGTAAGCCGCCAGGCCGCAGCCGGTGCCATGCACGAACGCCACCACGCCGTCGATCTCGGGGTGATCGGCGAGCACGCCGGAGCGCTCTACCTCGCGCGCGATGAAGCGTGCCGCCGAGGCCGAGCAGTTCACCGAGGTGAGGATGCCGATGTAGTTGCGCGTTCCGGTCTTGGCCCCGGGCCGCACATAGCCCTCGAAGGTCTCGCGCAGTTCGGGCGGCAGCACTTCGTCGTTCTTGGCGCCTTCGGCAAATTGGTAGTCGCGCGCGAAATCGTGCATCTCGACGTTCTGTGTGTGCACCCAGTCGCCCGGCACGATCGGCGCGGTGGCAAAACCGATGATCTGATCGTATTTGCGCACCGGCTGCCCTTGCGCGATCGGCATGACCGCCATCTTGTGCCCGCGCATGATGCGCGCACGCGCCGTGGCGCCCGCGGCCGACGCACCTTCGGGGATGGGATCGACCGCGACGACCACGTTGTCGTTCGGTGAAAGGCGGACGGTGCGCAGGGTGCTCATCCTTGTTCTCTTTTCCTAAGTGCGGCTTGGCCCGATCCCGGCCGCGTGCGCGTAGCCGCGGTTCCAGGTTGGGCTGATGACCACCTCGTTGATGCAGATCGAAGCGGGCTGCTTTGCAATATACACGATCAGATCCGCCATGTTCTGCGGTTGGATCATGCGGGCGCGCTCCTCGGCCGTCACCGGCTTCGGGCGCTTGTCGAGGATTGGCGTCGCGACCTCAGCTGGGCACAGCACGGTCGAGCGGATGCCGTTCTGAAACTCTTCCATGTTGATGGAATAGCTCATCGCGACGACGCCATGTTTCGCGGCCGAGTACGACGCGCCCGACACAAGCCCGACAAAGCGCCCGGCCCATGAGGCGGTGTGGATCAGCAGCCCGTCCTTCTGCGGCCGCATGATGTGGAGCGCCGCGACCGAGCAATAGAACGCGCTGTTGAGATTGGCGTCGAGCACGGTCTTGGCGCGCTCGGGCGTGAGCTGCGCCCAACTGCGCTCCAGCACATTCGAGCCCGCATTGTTGACCAGGATGTCGAGCCGGCCGAATTCCTTCGCGATTGTCGCGGCGATGCGGCTGGCAGCCTCCAACTCGCCGAGATCGGCTGGCGCCACCAGCGCCTTGCCGCCGGCTTTCGTGATCTGGTCCGCGACCGCCTGGAGCGGCTCGCGCCGCCGCCCGGTCAGCGCAACCGCCGCGCCCTCACCCGCGAGCGCCAAAGCAGCCGCCTCGCCGATGCCGCTGCCCGCGCCGGTGACCCAGGCGACTTTTCCGGCGAGGCTGGCCACGGCGGCTTACAGCACCTTGCCGGAGGCGTTATCGATCAGGTGCATGTTGTCGAGACTGGCCGCCATCTTAAGGATGGCGCCGACGCGCGCGTCCGTGGCCGGATCGATGCGCCCGCTCACTTCGGTGCCGTTGATGGCGAAGAACACCATCGTCTCCATCCCCATCGGCTCAACCACCTCGATGTCCGCGTCGAACAGTGCGTAGTTCTTCGATCCGTTGGTCTTGGCTTCGGTGAGATGTTCGGGCCGGATCCCAAACGTCAGGTCCTGTCCCACATTCGGGCGATAGCGCGGCACGCGTTCCGCCGGCTCCGCGAAGGAAATCTTGTCCGACAGGCGCGCATTCAGGCCGTCGCCCGCCTGCTCCAGCTTGCACGGAATGAAATTCATCGCCGGCGAGCCGATGAATCCCGCGACAAACCGCGTCGCAGGCGAGTGATAGAGATAATTCGGCGCCCCGATCTGCTCGATCCGGCCCTTGTTCATCACCACGACACGGTCGGCGAGCGTCATCGCCTCGACCTGGTCGTGCGTGACATAAACCGTGGTGGTGCGCACCTTCTGGTGCACGCGCTTGATCTCGGTGCGCATCTGCACACGCAGCTTGGCGTCGAGGTTCGACAGCGGCTCGTCGAACAGGAACACTTTGGGATTGCGCACGATCGCGCGACCCATGGCGACACGCTGGCGCTGTCCGCCGGAAAGCTGGCGCGGCTTGCGCTCCAGCAGTTCCTTGATGTCGAGGATGCGGGCCGCCTCCTGCACGCGCTTGTCGATCTCGGCCTTGGGATATTTCTTCAGCCGCAACCCGAACGACATGTTCTGGTAGACCGTCATGTGCGGATAGAGCGCGTAGTTCTGGAACACCATCGCCATGTCGCGGTCTTTCGGCGGCACGTCGTTGACCACCTCGCCGTCGACCGCGATCTCGCCCCCGGTGATCTCCTCCAGGCCGGCGATCATGCGCAGCGTGGTCGACTTGCCGCAGCCGGACGGGCCGACCAGCACGACGAATTCCTTGTCGGCGATGTCGAGATCGATCGCGCTCACCGCCTCGACCTCGTCGTACTTCTTGACGACCTTACGGAGCGTGACTTGCGCCATGTACTCAACCCTTCGTCGCGCCGGCCGTCAGGCCCGCGATGTAGTAGTCCATCAGGAACGCGTAGATGATCAGCGGCGGGGCGGCGCCGAGCAGCGCGCCGGTCATGATCTGGCCCCAGTTGAACACGTCGCCCTTGATCAGCGTGGTGATGATGCCGACCGGCAGGACGAGCTGATCCTGCGACGTCGTGAGCGCCAGCGGGTAGAGAAACTGCGCCCAGGACACCGTGAAGGCGAAGATGGTCGCCGCGATCAGGCCGGGCAGTGCGACCGGAATGAAGATCCGGGTCAGGGTCTGGAACCACGAGGCGCCGTCGATGATGGCGGCCTCGTCGAGTTCTTTCGGAATCGAGGCGAAGTAGCCGATCATGATCCAGGTGCAGAACGGCACCGTCAGCGTCGGATAGACGATCAGGAGCACGTACCATCGGTTGATCAGCTGGATGCCGGTCCAGTCGCCGAACACCGCGAACATCTTGAACAGCGGCAGGAACAATAGCGTGTCGGGAATGAGATAGGTCAGAAACACGCCGGTCGCGAGCGTCGCCGAACCCCAGAACCGCATCCGCGACAGCGCGAAGGCGGCAGGCACGCTGATCAGCATCGTAATGGTCACCACGAAGATCGAGACCATCGCGGAATTCAGGAAGAACCTGAGGAACTGGTTCCTGGTCAGCAATTCAATGTAGTTCGACAGCGTCGGATGGAATATCCACCATGGATTGGTCGCAGCCG
>JAXDOA010000228.1:0-6826 GCA_034669125.1 Hyphomicrobiales bacterium | reverse complement strand
GGTCGGGCAGCTGCGCGCACACCAGAACATGACGCGGCTGGTGCAGTACTCGGCGGAACTCTACCAGAAACTCGAAGCCGAGACGGGCCAAGCGACAGGCTGGAAGCAATGCGGCTCGATCCTGGTGGCGCGTACGCCGGAGCGCGTCACGCTGTTCCGGCGCATCGCGTCGGCGGCGCGTGCGCAGGGCGTGGCGTGCGAGATCGTCTCCATCGAGGAAGCGGCGCGGAAATACCCGGTGATGCGCACCGACGATTTGCTCGGCGCGCTGTGGCTGCCGGAGGACGCCAAGGTCAATCCAGCGGACGTGACGCAAGCGCTGGCGCGTGGCGCGCGCATGGGCGGAGCGCGGATCTTCGAGCAGACGCGCGTCACCGCGATCCATCAGAACAACGGCGCCGCCACCGGCGTCGCGACCTCGCGCGGCGACATCAAGGCTGAGGTCGTCATCAATTGCGCCGGCCAATGGGCCAAGCAGATCGGCCGGCTCGCGAGCGTGACGGTCCCGCTGCATTCCGCCGAGCACATGTACATCGTCACCGGCCGCATCGACGGCGTGCATCCGGACCTGCCGGTGTTGCGCGACCCGGACGGCTACATCTACGTGAAGGAAGAAGTCGGCGGCCTGCTGATGGGCGGCTTCGAGCCGGTCGCCAAGCCCTGGGCCATGGACGGCATTCCGGAGAACTTCGAGTTCGGCATGCTGCCGGACGACTGGGATCAGTTCCAGATCCTGATGGAGAATGCGCTGATCCGGCTCCCCGCACTGGAAACCGCCGAGATCAAAACCTTCATGAACGGGCCGGAGAGTTTTACGCCCGACAACAATTTCATCATGGGCGAGGCGCCGGAGCTGAAAAATTTCTTCGTCGCGGCCGGCTTCAACTCGATCGGCATCGCGTCGGGCGGCGGGGCCGGGCGCGCGCTGGCCGAATGGATCGTGCAGGGCGAGCCCTCGCTCGACCTGTGGCCGGTGGACATTCGCCGCTTCGCACGTTTCCACGACAACGACCGCTTCCTGAAGGAGCGGGTCAGCGAAGTGCTCGGCCTGCACTACATGATGCCGTGGCCGAACCGCGAGCTGATGTCGGCGCGCCCGCTGCGCAAATCGCCGCTTTACGGCCGGCTCGACGCGCAGAATGCGCTGTTCGGCTCCAAGATGGGCTGGGAGCGTCCGAATTTCTTCGCGCCCACGCGAGCCGATGCGCGCATCGACTACTCCTGGGAGCGGCAGAACTGGTTTCCCTACGCGGCCGCCGAGCACAAGGCGACGCGCGACGCGGTGACGATCACCGATCTCACGTCGTTCTCGAAGTTCCTGGTGCAGGGGCGCGATGCGGAGGCGGCATTGCAGCAGCTTTGCGCGAACGATGTCGCTGTGCCCGTCGGCGGCACGGTCTACACCGGGCTGCTCAATGCGCGCGGCACTTACGAGAGCGATCTCACCGTCGCGCGTCTGGCCGCCGACCGCTTCCTGCTGGTCACCGGCACTGCGCAGGCAACACGCGACGCCGACTGGATCAGGCGGCGCCTGCCGAAGGGCGCGGACGCGAAGCTGACCGATGTCTCGGAGTTCTACGCGGTGATCGCCGTGATGGGTCCGCGCGCGCGCGATCTGCTCATGCGGCTCACCAAGGCGCCGCTCGATGATGCGGCGTTTCCATTCGGTGCGATCCGCGAGACCACGATTGGCAGCGCAAACGTGTGGGCGTCGCGCCGAACCTATGTGGGCGAGCTTGGCTGGGAGCTGTATGTCCCGACCGAGTACGCCGGCGGCGTCTACGATGCCCTGATGGAGGCCGGGCGCGATCTCGACGTACGCAATGCCGGCTACTACGCACTTGAATCCCTGCGGCTGGAGAAGGGCTATCGCGCCTGGGGCCGCGAGCTGACGCCGGACTACAATCCATACGAGGCGGGGCTTTCCTTCGCGGTGAAACTCGACAAGGGCGACTTCATCGGCCGCGACGCGCTGCTCGCCGCGAAAGGCAAGGTACCCGCGCGCCGGCTCTTGAGTTTCGTCGCGCTCTCGCCCGATACGCCGATCGCGCACGGAGGCGAAATGATCCTGCGCAACGGCGAACCCGTGGGCGAGGTCACCTCGGCCGCCTATGGCCACACCGTCGGCGGCATCGTGGCGCTCGGCTACGCGGCGACCGGCGGCGCGCGCGTCGACGATGCGTGGCTCGCCGCGCGCTTTGAGATCGACATCGCAGGCGAGCGCGTGCCCGTGCGCGCGAGCCTCAAGGCGCCGTACGATCCGGCCAATGCGAAGCTGAAGGGTTAAGCCGCAAGGATGGACCCGTTCGTTTTCGGTATCGTTTTGGTCGCCGCCGCGTTCCATGCGTCGTGGAACGCGCTGATCAAAATCAGACTCGATCCGTTCCTCGCCATCGTGCTGATCGCGGCGCTGGCTGGGGTCGTTTCGCTGCCGCTGCTGTTCTTCGTGCCGGTGCCGCCGCTCGCCGCGTGGCCGTGGCTGATCGCCTCGGTGGTCATGCACGTCGGCTACTACATCGGGCTCGCGGGCGCCTACCGCTCCGGCGACATGGGGCAGGTCTACCCGATCGCGCGCGGCACCGCGCCGCTCATGACGGCGGCCGGCGGCGCGCTTCTGGTCGGCGAGAACTTCAGCCTCATCGGCTGGGCCGGCATTATCGGACTGACCAGCGGCGTGTTCCTGCTCTCGATGCGCGGCGGCAGCGGTCTCGCGCATCTCAACCGCCGCGCCGTCGGCTTCGCGCTGTTCACCGCGGTGACGATCTGCTGCTACTCGCTGGTCGATGGCATCGGCGCGCGCACCGCCGGCAACGCGCATGGCTATGCGCTGTGGCTGTTCGTCATCGACGGTGCGTTCATCACGGCAATCGCGATCGCCTGGCGCGGCACCGGCTCGATCCCCGCGATGGCACCCTACTGGAAGAGCGGACTGATCGGCGGCGTGCTGTCGCTTGTCGCCTACTGGATCGTGATCTGGGCGATGACCGTCGCGCCGATCGCGCTTGTGGCGGCGCTGCGCGAAACCAGCGTGCTGTTCGGTACTGCGATCGCGGTCGTCTTTCTCAAAGAACCGCTGCGGCCGCTGCGCATCGTGGCAGCGATGCTGATCGTGGCGGGGATTGCGCTGATCCGGTTGCAGTGACGCATCGCGGCGAAGTTCCGCACCGTTACGCGTCGCGGTCATGATTTGCCCCGAATGTGGGGTCATCGCATTTGCCGAAACGGCCGCCGGACGGCTAGATGCCGGCGGGGCTCGTGTACCGAGGCGCGGATTGCCTGAGATTTCGTACCACCTGCTGATACTCCTCGCCGGCCTAGTAGTCGCGGCGCTAGCGCTCGTCGTCGCGCTCGCGGTCGGGCCTTATGGGCAGCGCGGCGTGCGCTTCACGTCTGGGTTTATCGCGCTCGCCGCGTTCGTCGGCAGCGCGGCTTGGCTCGCGGTCTATCTTGGCATGGTCGAACAGCGCCGCGCGATCGAAGAACGCATCGCCGCGTTGCGCGCTCAGGCGATGGCGAGCGGCCCACTCGCCTGCCTCGAACGCGGCGCCGAAGCGCTGCAAGCGTCCTGCGCGCACTCGCTGTTCGCCTCGCCGGGCGCGATCTCATCCGCCGGCATCTACACCGCCTCCCGGCTCGATGCGATGAAGGCAGCGCGCCACTACAGCGGGCCGCGCACGCCGCAGTTCGATGATGTGGTGGTGGCGCTGGAACGCTCGCTGCAGGAGGACCCGTTCGGGCTCGCCGCCGATATTCTGGTGCGGCGCGAGGGCTGCACGGCGCAGCGCTGCGAGGCCCTTTCGCTGTTTGCCGATCCGGCGCGGCTTGCGGACAACATCCGTAACAAAACCTTCGACGCCAACGTAGCGCGTTACACCGCTGCGTGGTCAGCGCCGCAACCTGCCGCACCGCAGACTGCCGGATCCTCCGCCCCCGTGAGCGCGCCGGCGTCCACGATAACGCCGAGCGGGTTAACCCGCGCCCCGATACCTGACAAATATGAGCTGCCCTCGGCCGCTTCGATCCCGCCCGTGAGCATCATGACCGAAGAGCCGCCGCAGCGCGCGACGCCGGCACCCGCCGCGAAGGATCGCCCCGCGGCGCCCGCGCAGGAGGCCGCAGCGCCCGCCGCGGAGACGGCGACACCGCCGGTGCAGGCTGAAACGCCCCCGGCGGCGCAGAAGAAATCGGCCCCACGCCGGCCGACACAGCAAAACGCGCCGCTCTCGATTGCGCCGCCGCGCTAGGTCAAGCCGCCCGCGCGGTCATCTTGTTTCGGGATCGCCCTATGACACCACCGGCTTGCCGTTCGGCACCGGCTCGGCGCCCGCCTCGCGCTCGCGCAGGCGGCTGTCGCGCAATTCGCCCGCGACCTCCAGGATCGGATAGGCGACCGAGGTCAGATGCCCGTTGATGCGCTTCAAATCGCGCATCACGTCGAGATGGATCGCGCTGGTCTCGAGCGATTCCAGCCGCCCCTCGCGCAGCCGGCCGAAATGGCTATCGGCCGCCGCAAGCTCGGCGGTGCGCGTCATCGCCTTCTCGGCGAGCAGGCGGCGCGCCATCGTGACGTCGCGCGTCGCGAACACGTTGAAGGCGAGCCGCATATTGTCCATCACGCGCGCATGGAAGTGCCGAATCTCGTCGAGGCCTTCGGCGGAGAACGCGTAGCGGTTCTTGATCTTCTTGGTGGCGAGCTCCATCAGGTTCTTGTCGATGATGTCGCCGACGTGTTCGAGATTGGTGGTGAAGGTGATGATCTCGACGTAGCGCTGGCTTTCCTCGTCGGTCATCTCGGCCTTCGAGAGCTTGACCATGTAGAGCTTGATCGCTTCGTGCAGCGCATCGACGACGTTGTCGGATTTCTCCACTTCCTTCACGAACTTCTGATCGGATTTTTCAAACGCGACCAGCGCCTGGCGCAGCATGTCGGCGACGCGGTCGCCCATGTGCAGCGTCTCGCGCATCGCGCAACCGAGCGCCTCCGAGGGCGTGTCGAGCACGGTCGGATCGAGGTGCTTCGGCTCGTTCGAGGTGGCCGTCTGCGGCAGATCCGGCAACAGCCGCGCCGCCAGCGTCGCAACCAGCGCCACGGCGGGCAGGAAGATTGCCGCAACCGCGAGATTGAACGCCGTGTGGAAATTGATCGCGATGCGACCCGGATCGGGCTCGAGCAGCGCCAGCCACGCGGCGATCGGCGTTACCAGAAAGAGAACAGGAAGCGCGACCGCGGTGCGCATGATGAGATTGCCGAGTGGCACGCGGCGCCCGGCCGGCGCGAGGCTGGACAGCGTGAGATACGGCGCCAGTGCGCCGCCGACGTTCGCGCCCAGCACCAGCGCCAGCGCCAGCGGGACGGGCAGGGCGCCCGCGGCTGCAAGCGCCATCACCAGCAGCACGACCGACAGGCTCGAATGCACGAGCCACGCGACTGCGGTCGCGGCGAGGAAGCCGAGTACCGGCTCGCCGGCCAAGCCCGTCAGCAGCGAACGGAACAGCGCGGAGTCGCGCAAGGGCGCCGCCGCGCCGCCGATATGCACGAGCGCGAGCAGCATGAAGCCGAGCCCGATGAAGATGCGCGCAACGCCGCGCGCGCGGTCGGCCTCCGTCGACATGAACACCAGCACGCCGAGCGCGACCAGCACGGTCCACAGCCACTTCACATCGAGCGAGAACACCTGCGCGACGATGGCCGAACCGACATCGGCGCCGAGCACCACGGCGAGCGCGATCGGCAGCGCGATCAGCCCGCGCGCCGCAAATGAGGCGAGCAGCATCGTGGTCGCGGTCGAGCTTTGCAGAATGCCGGTGATGCCGACGCCGGCGATGAATCCGCCGATGCGCGTGCGCGCGTAGGTCGCGATCGCGCGGCGGAGCTGCGACCCGAACGCGCGCGTCATGCCGGTGCGCACCATGCGCACGCCCCACAAGAGGAGCGCAACACTGCCGAGGAACGTGGCGAACAATTCGGTGCCGGACATTATCGGCTCAACACTCCTTCTCGCGCCGACTCAGCGCGTGGTCCGCATGACAGTTTTGCGACAATAGACCGAAAATGTGGATTTGAAAGGGAGTTTGCCCTTTTCCTCGCCGCGCGCTCCGGTGCCACCCTCCCCTGGAGGGGGAGGGTCGGCGAACATCGCGTGAGCGATGTGAGCCGGGGTGGGGTGAGTCTTTCGCGAGAATGTCACCCCACCCCGACGCTCACTTCGTTCGCGTCGACCCTCCCCCTCCAAGGGAGGGTGTTCGAGCTTGCGGCTTGTGTGTTGCGTCATCTGATATTTCCTGAAGCCAGCCGCCCGCATTCTCGCGGCGCGTTTCGCGCCCGAGGTTTGAAAGGAGCGCGCCCGAAAAGGAGAGGGAGCGCGCGGGACGCCGGGTCCTCGACGGACCCGCGGGCCTGATCGCCTCGCGGCGCTCAGGCGCAGTCGGTAACTCCGCAAGTCCGCCAACTCTCCGGCGTCCCGCGCGCGATGTTTGAAGCCTGCTCCGCACGGCCCCCGGTGGACTTACCTTTCAGGTTTCTCCGCTCACGCGGAGAAACCTATCCACCGCTGTAGGGCCTTCGGCCACACGCCGGCGATGGGCAGCGCCTGCGGGCAGGGCCGCCCACAGCCCCGTGGCGCGCGGCGGGCGCCCCGGGACCGTACGGCTTCGGCTGTCTCGGCGCGGGTGTGCGTGTTGCACCCTTCCGAAACCACCGCCCCTGATCCGCACCTACGAACGCCTCCGGAGGCGCCCCTCGTGGATCGAGGCGCGGGTATTATCCGGCAGGATTTTCGGGCGGGGATAACTTTTTTTCGGGAAGTTATCCCCGCGATGCGGATGC
>JAXDOA010000227.1:0-20935 GCA_034669125.1 Hyphomicrobiales bacterium | reverse complement strand
CGAACGCCTTGCCGGCCGCCTTGAGATCCTGGAACACCTTGGCGCTGGAGTCGGCGTAGTAGCCGAGCTTCCGGATGCCGGCTTCCTCCAGCCACGCCTTCGGCTTGTCGAGGTTACGCGTGTCGATGTTGACCGCCACCACCTCGAATGTCTCGTCGCCGAGCCTGGCCTGCAGCGCGTCGAGCGCCGGCATCTCCTTGCGGCATGGTACGCACCAGGTCGCCCACAGGTTCAACAGCACGGTACGGCCGCGAAAGTCGGCGAGCGTGCGCGGCTTTCCGTTGGCGTCCATGAAGGCCAGCTCGGGAACGGGCTTCGGCTCGGACGCGATGCCGACGGCCGCGACCTCACCGCGGGCGAGGGGGGCGAGGCGCTTGGCCAGCTCGGCCGCGGGGCGGCACACCGTCTCAGCCGGATTGTGTTGCGTCGCACCAATCCCGTATACCGCCGCCAGCCCGGTAACCATGCCCGCAACGGCGCCAAGCACGATCATGGCGTGGCGGCGCTTTGTGCTACGTGTCGGTGCGGGCTGTTCGGTCATAGGCGGATTTTCGGCGGTCGGGTCATGAGCAACAAAATGTGGGGCGGGCGCTTCGCCTCGGGTCCCGGCGCCATTATGCAGGAGATCAACGCCTCGATCGACTTCGATCGCCGCCTTTACCGCCAGGACATCGCGGCAAGCAAGGCCCACGCCGCCATGCTCGCCAAACAGGGCATCATCTCGCGCGACGATGCGCGCAAGATCGCGCACGGTCTAGACACGATCCTGTCAGAGATGGATTCGGGCAAGTTCCGCTTCAAGCGGGCGCTCGAAGACATCCATATGAACGTGGAGTCGCGGCTTGGCGAACTGATCGGGCTCGCGGCCGGGCGGCTGCACACCGCGCGCTCGCGCAATGACCAGGTGGCGACCGACTTCAAGCTTTGGGTGCGCGATGCGATCGACGACATCGATGCGGCACTCGCCGTCTATCAACAGACGCTCGCCGAAAAGGCATTGGCGCATGCCGCGACGGTCATGCCGGGCTTTACGCACATGCAGACCGCGCAACCGGTGACGTTCGGGCACCATTTGCTGGCCTATGTGGAGATGGCGGCGCGCGACCGCGGCCGCTTTGCCGACGCGCGCAAGCGGCTGAACGAAAATCCGCTCGGGAGTGCGGCGCTCGCCGGAACGTCGTTCCGGCTCGATCGCGCCATGACGGCGAAGGCGCTCGGTTTCGACCGGCCGGCCGCGAATTCGCTCGATGCAGTCTCCGATCGCGACTTCGTGCTGGAGACGCTGGCGGCGGCCTCGATTACGGCGGTGCATCTGTCGCGCTTCGCCGAAGAGATCGTGATGTGGTCCTCGCCGCTGATCGGATTCATCACGCTGTCGGACAAATTCACCACCGGCTCCTCGATCATGCCGCAGAAGCGCAATCCGGATGCCGCCGAACTGGTGCGCGCGAAGACCGGGCGCATTTTCGGCGCGCTGCAGGCGCTGCTGGTTGTGATGAAGGGACTGCCGCTCGCCTACCAGAAGGACATGCAGGAGGACAAAGAGAGCGCCATGGATGCGCTCGCCGCGCTGATGCTCGGGCTTGCCGCGATGGCCGGTATGGTGGCCGACATGAAGCCGGATGTGGCGCGAATGAAGGCCGCCGCCGGTGCCGGCTATTCCACCGCGACGGATCTGGCCGACTGGCTGGTGCGGACGCTGAAAATGCCGTTCCGCGATGCCCACCACATCACCGGCCGGATCGTGGCCGCCGCCGAACGGGCCGACGTGCCGCTGGAGAAGCTGCCGCTCGCCGCCATGAGGGCAATCGAGCCGCGTATCACCAAGTCGGTGTTCGGTGTCCTGCCGGTCGAACGCTCGGTGCAAAGCCGGGTGAGCCTCGGCGGCACCGCGCCTGCGAACGTGCGGCGCGAGGCAACGAAGTGGTTGAAAAGGCTGGCCAAAAAGTAACACTTGTCAGGCAAGTATCTGGTCCGCGCCGGCTGCCTCTCGCTCGCCGCACTCGATCTGTTGTATGTGTGGGTCCCTAGGGGTGCACAGTGAGTTGTTCCTTCCGTCCAGGATTACGCCTCGCCGCGACCGGCGGGCTTTTGCTTGCGCTGGGGCTGACCTTGTCGGCCTGCGGACGGCGCGGGCCGCCGGATGCGCCCCCCGGGGCCGTGATGACGCCACAGGGGCAGATCGAGCTTGATTCCCAAGGGCGGCCGATCGCGCCCACAGGCGAGAAGAAACGTCTCCCGATCGACGTGCTGCTCGACTAGGCCGTGCGGTCATTACGCGGCTGGCCCGTTGATGTCCGCTTGATCCCCACCAGCGGTGGAAAAGTAGACATCGCTCAAGATCGAAGGGCCGTGAGCCAATTCATCCACTTGGCCGCTTCGGCCTTAGCAGTCCTTTGCTGTCACTCTAAGTCGCTTCTGCAACCGGCGCGAAGCGAGGGCTTCGGGGACGTCTTCCGGGCTCTTGTAGGTTACGACACGAGATAATGGCTGCCCCAGACCGAGTGCCTGTTTCATCATTGAGCCCAAAATGAACGTACTTGTCGCGTTGGAAGACCTGAAACAGGCAACGCACGCGTGCGCTGTTCGACAGCACCGATGTTTTTCTGATCACGCTCGGCCTATCGGAGGTCTGGTACAACAAGCAGACAAATGATGTTTTCTGGCGTGCGATTCCGCGCAGCCGTTTTGACGCGACTCGGCACGGGTTCAAGATCACGACCGTTGGCGAGAACCTGGCTAATCTCAACAAAATCCACCGCATCATCCGGCGACACGGCCGACCGCTGCGATCGTATTCACACTGTCGCCGGTTCCATTGCTGGTGACATTCCGACCGGTATCATGCGTGACTGCGAATTCGGTATCAAAGGCGGTGCTCAGAGTGGCGCTCGACGAACTCTTCCGTGACAATCAGGACGACCGAAACCTGCTCTATGTTCCAACTTATGAGATAGTGAAGGATTATTGCGAGCAGCCGTTTCGCGGCGACAACCGCCATGTTCGCAAGGAGGTGGTGCAAACGATCATGCACGCCTTCGCAAAATTCTACCTTCTTTAAGGGCCGGCTCACAGCGGTCGGACGATGTCGAGCAACAGGCGCGCCGATCAATGGACCTCCGCTACGGTCATGACGACAGAACTCACAGTGAGCATAATTGCCTGCTTTCGGAGCATCGCGACACCGTTGGTGGCGCAAGCTTGTTGAGCCTGACTAGCAAGCCGTGGCTCAAGCCCTGATCGAACGAGGTTAAATCATGCGCTCTTCAACAGGATCAAATAGTGACGCCGCACGGCAATGCGCTACGACAAACTCGCAGAAACTTGCATCCAATCGTCTATGGCAGCGTGCTAATAAGTCCGCGTCCTAGGCAACCGAGCCTGTCATGCACCATTTCGCCTATCGAGCCGGCGTGATGCACGCCGAGGCGGTCGATCTTGGCGCGCTCGCCGAGAGTGTCGGCACGCCGTTCTATTGCTATTCCACCGCGACGCTTGAGCGGCACTACCGCGTGTTCGCCGACGCGTTCGCGGATGTGCCGTCGCTCGTCTGCTACGCCATGAAGGCGAATTCCAACCAGGCGGTGATCGCGACGCTCGCGCGCCTCGGCGCCGGTGCCGACGTCGTCTCGGGCGGCGAATTGAAGCGCGCGCTTGCGGCCGGTGTTCCGGCGGAGAAAATCATGTTCTCCGGCATCGGCAAGACCGCTGACGAACTCGCCGCGGCGGTGGATACCGGTATCCTCTGCATCAACGTGGAGTCCGAACCCGAGCTGGAATTGCTCTCGGCGATCTCGGCTTCGAAGGGGCGAACGACGTGCATCTCGGTGCGGGTCAATCCCGACGTCGATGCGCGCACACATGCCAAGATTGCGACCGGAAAATCCGAGAACAAGTTCGGCATTCCGATCAGCCGCGCACGCGAAGTCTATGCTCGCGCGGCCAAGTTGAAGGGCGTGCGCGTTGCCGGCGTCGACATGCACATCGGCAGCCAGATCACCGACCTGCAGCCGTTCGACGACGCCTTCGCGCTGCTCTCAGAGTTCGTGCGAACGCTGCGCGCCGACGGCCACCACATCGAGCATGTCGACCTCGGCGGGGGCTTGGGCATTCCATACCGCGAGGACAACGAGCCGCCGCCCGATCCCGCCGCCTATGCGGCGATCGTGAAACGCGCGACGCGCGGTCTCGACTGCAAGCTGATCTTCGAGCCCGGCCGCATGATCGTCGGCAATGCCGGCATCCTGGTGACGCGCGTGCTTTACGTGAAGCGCGGCGAGGCGAAGAACTTCGTCATCGTCGATGCCGCGATGAACGACCTGATCCGCCCGACGCTGTACGAGGCGTATCACGATATCCGCCCGGTGAAGGAGCCTGTGGGGGGAGCGCGGCGTATCGTCGCCGATGTCGTCGGCCCGGTCTGCGAGACCGGCGATTATCTGGCGCTCGGCCGCGAGATGGCGGAGCCGGCAGCCGGTGACCTCATCGCCATCATGACGGCCGGCGCCTACGGGGCGGTGCAGGCCGGGACCTACAATACGCGCGCGCTGGTGCCGGAGGTGCTGGTGAACGGCGCCGAATCGGCAATCGTTCGGCCGCGCCTCGACGTGGACGCCTTGATCGCGCTCGACCGGACACCAGATTGGCTGCGGTAGCGCGTAACGGCCTGCGCGGCCGATCCCTTGTGGCCGAAAAGGAACATTTCGGCCCGAAAATTGCTTAGTTTATGGGCGTTGCTTGTTCGCCCATGCCAAATCAGGCTAAGGCTGGCTACGGAGTAGCAGGTGAACGACCGGCCTTCCGATTCCCCGGCTGACCCTCGCCAGATCGACGAGCAAGTCGGCGACACTCTTCTCGCACGCGCGTTGCGGCGGGCATGGTGGACCATTCTCTGGGAGCGGCTGTGGCCTGCGCTGGCTTCGCTCGCCGTCGCCATCGGAATTTTCCTCACCGTCTCGTGGGCCGGTCTGTGGCTGTGGCTGCCGCCGCTCGGGCGCGCGGTCGGGCTGTTTGTGCTGGTCGTGCTGCTCGCGGTCGCGGCGGTGCCGCTGCTGCGCTTCCGCCTGCCGAGCACGTTTGACGGTCTGCGCCGCCTCGATCGCGGCAGCGGTCTCAAGCACCGGCCCGCAACGGCGCTTGCCGATGAACTCGCCGCCGGCGATCAGGATCAGGTGTCTCTCGCGCTGTGGCGCGCCCATGTCGAGCAGGCGTTGCGCGCGGCGAATTCGCTCAAGGCCGGTACGCCGCGCCCGCGCCTGCCGCTGTTCGATCCGATCGCGGTGCGTGCGCTGGTGGTGCTGCTCGTCTGTGCGACGTTTTTCGCGGCGTCGGGCGAGCGCGTCAAGCGCATCACGGCGGCATTCGACTGGGCCGGCGTGGTGCAGGCGAAGAACTTCCGCGTCGACGCCTGGGTGACGCCGCCGGCCTATACCGCCAAGCCGCCGGTGATCCTGCCGGGCATCCGCGCCGGTGAGCCGCATCAGGCCGCGTTGATCCAGACGGTGCCCGCGGGAAGCGTTCTGGTGATCCGCGCGAGCGGCGCGAGCCGGCTCCAGGTTCTCACGAGCGGCGGGCTTGCCGAGGCAAGCCGCGAAGGTGCACCGACCCCGCCGGCCGGGACGGACGAGCACCGCTATGTCATCACGGACCGCGGCACCGCGACGCTCCGTGGCGTGCTCGATGACGACGTCACGTTCACGTTCGCGGCCATTCCGGATCGTGCGCCGACCATCGCGCTCACCAAAGAGCCCGAACCGCAGGCACGCGGATCGTTGCTGCTTGCCTACAAGGTCGAGGACGATTACGGCGTGATCGCCGCGCAGGCGAACTTCGCGCTCAAGCAGAAGCCCGGTCCCGACGGGCGCGTGGCGCGCCCGCTTTACGGCGCGCCGGATTTCACGCTCGTGCTGCCGCAGGCGCGAACCCGCAATGGCGCGGGCCAGACCACCAAGGACCTGTCCGATCATCCGTGGGCCGGCGCCGAGGTCACGCTCACCCTCACGGCGCGCGATGAAGCCGGCAACGAAGGTTCGAGCACGCCGACCGCGTTCAAGCTGCCGGAGCGCGTGTTCGTGAAGCCGCTGGCGCGCGCGCTGATCGAGCAGCGGCGCAACCTGGCGCTCGACGCGGAGGCAAAGCCGCGCCTGCTCGCGGCGCTCGAAGCGCTGTCGATTGCGCCCGAGCGGTTCATGCCGGAGGTGTCGCATTATCTCGGGCTGCGCTCGATCTACTGGCAGCTCACCCACGCCAGGTCCGATGACCAGTTGCGCGATGTCGTGGCGCGGCTGTGGGGCATGGCGGTGACGATCGAGGACGGCCAGCTCTCCGATGCCGAAGCAGCGCTGCGGGCCGCGCAGGAGGCGTTGCGGCAGGCGCTGGAGCGCGGCGCGACCGACGAAGAGCTCAAGAAGCTGATGGACGATCTGCGCGCCGCGCTCGACAAGTTCATGCAGGCGCTGGCCGAGCAGATGCGCAAGAATCCGCAGCAGCTCGCGCGGCCGCTCGACCCGAATACCCGCATGCTGCGGCCGCAAGATCTCAAGAACATGATCGACCGGATGGAGCAGCTCGCGCGCTCGGGCGCCAAGGATGCGGCCAAGCGCATGCTCGAAGAGCTGCAGCAGATGCTGGAAAACCTGCAGATGGCGCGGCCCGGCCAGCAGGGCGGCGACGACATGGACGACGACATGATGTCGGCGCTTGACGAGCTCGGCAACATGATCCGCGAGCAGCAGAACCTGCGCGACAAGACGTTCCGCCAGGGCCAGGAGCAGCGGCGCCAGCAGCAGGGCCAGCGCGGACAACGCGGCCAGCGCGGTCAACAGGGGCAGCAAGGCCAAGAGGGCCAGCAGGGCGATCCGAACCAGTTCGGCGAGCTGCGGCAGAACCAGCAGGCCTTGCGTGAGCAACTCAAGAAGCTCCTGGAAGAGATGCGCAAGCGCGGTCAGGCAGGGCAGCAAGGCCAGCCCGGCCAGCAGCCGGGTCAGGATCCGGGCGAAGGGCTGGGTCAGGCCGACGGCGCAATGGGCGATGCCGAAGGACAGCTCGGTCAGGGCAATTCGGATAGCGCGGTCGACGCGCAGGGCCGCGCGCTCGAAGCGTTGCGCCGCGGCGCGCAAAGTCTTGCCCAGCAGATGCAGCAGGGGCAGGGCCAAGGCCAGGGACCGGGGCAGCCGGGCCGCACCGGTCAGGCGCGCGCCAATCAGGATACCGATCCGCTCGGCCGCCCGTTGCGCGGGCGCGACTACGGCGACGATGTCACCGTGAAGGTGCCGGGCGAAATCGACGTGCAACGCGCGCGCCGCATTCTCGAAGAGCTGCGCAAGCGCTTCGCCGATCCGGGGCGCCCGCAGCTCGAGCTCGAGTACATCGAGCGGCTGCTGAAGGATTTTTGATCAGCGCGACTTTGTTTATAATGGGCGGCGGTTGGAACGCCTATTCGCCGCAAGGGATGCGGTGAAAAAGCTTGCCGTGTGCGGCGATTAGAGGGTATATTCTCCGCAAAGAGTGCGGAGAATGGCAATTTACAGTCACGGACTGCCCGACTGGCCCAACTTTCACTGGGATCGGCAGCTTATTGCCAATCAGCTTTCGGCCGTGCGCCATCGGCAGGGCCGGCTCGTCGGGCGCATGGAAGCGCTCGGCTTTCCCGTGCGCAACGAGGCCCAGCTTGAGACCCTGACGCAGGACGTCCTGAAAACCAGCGAGATCGAGGGCGAAATCCTTAACGCCGATCAGGTGCGCTCATCCATTGCGCGCAGGCTCGGTATCGATATCGGCGGCCTCACGCCCGCCGACCGGCACGTCGAGGGCATCGTGGAAATGATGCTCGACGCGACGCAGAAGTTCACCGAACCGCTGACGGCGGAGCGCGTGTTTGCGTGGCACGCGGCCATGTTTCCCACGGGCCGCAGTGGCATGCGCCGGATAACCATCGGCGCCTGGCGCGACGACAAGACTGGACCGATGCAGGTCGTCTCGGGACCGGTCGGGCGGGAGCGCGTGCATTACGAGGCGCCGGCCGCTTCACGCCTCGATCACGAGATGAAGCTGTTTCTCGATTGGTTCAACGAGAACTCCGGGATCGATCCGGTGCTCAAGGCGGCGATTGCGCATCTTTGGTTCGTAACGATCCACCCGTTCGACGATGGCAACGGGCGCATCGCGCGCGCCATCGCCGACATGTCGCTCGCGCGCTCCGAGAATAGCCCACAGCGCTTCTACAGCATGTCGGCGCAGATCCGTCAGGAGCGAAACGCGTACTATGACGTGCTGGAAAAAACGCAGGATGATCTCGACATAACAGCCTGGCTGCAATGGTTCCTCGCGTGCCTCGACCGCGCGTTCGACGGAGCTGACGCGATTCTCGCGAACATCTTCCGCAAAGCGCGTTTCTGGGAGAAGCATGCGGGCGCGCCGCTCAACGAGCGCCAGCGCGATATGCTCAGCCGGCTACTGGATGGTTTCGAAGGCAAGCTGACATCGTCCAAGTGGGCGAAGATCGAAAAGTGTTCGCAGGATACCGCGCTTCGCGACATCGACGATCTGGTGGACCGCAAAATCCTCGTCAAGGACCCCGCCGGAGGTCGCAGCACCAGCTATTCGCTGGCCAGTGAATAGTTCTTTGCGCTACCGCTTGCCGCTCGCCAGCGCACCATTCACCGCCGTCTTGATTTCGGCGAGCGTGAACGGCTTCAGGATGACGTCGTGGATCAGCGCGTCGAGGTTCGAGGCGCGTTCGCGCTGGTCGGCGTAAGCGGTCATCAGCAGGATGATGATCGCCGGATAGTCGCGCGCGGTGGCGAGCGCCAGCGCGATGCCGTCCATCAGCGGCATCCTGATATCGGTCAGCAGCAACTCGAAGCGGCCTTGCTCGCGCGTCAGGATGTCGAGCGCGTCGGCGCCATCGACCGCAGTCACCACTTCGTGGCCGGAATCGGAGAGCGCGCGGGCCGTCAGCGCGCGCAGCGCTTCTTCGTCCTCGGCGAGCAGGATCCGCGCCATCAGGTAATCTTTTCCACGACGCCGACGAACGGCAACTGGCGGAACGCGTGCGCCACGTCCATGCCGTAGCCGACGACGAACAGATCGGGGCAGTGGAAGCCGACGAAATCCGCGTCGAGCGAGACCGCGCGCTTGCCGGGTTTTTCCAGGAGCACGCAGGAGAGCACGCGCCTTGCGCCGCGTGCCGCAAACAGGTCCTTGGCGTAGGCGAGCGTGCGCCCGGATTCGAGAATGTCATCGACCAGCACCACATCGCGGCCGCGCACGTCGCTTTCCACGTCATGCAGGATCGTCACGGTGCCGGTCGAGACCGTGCCGGTGCGATAGCTCGACAGCGAGATGAATTCGACCTCGGGTGCGAGCCCGACACCATGCAGCGCGCGGATCAGGTCGGCGGCGAAGATGAAGCTGCCCTTGAGCACGGCGATCACGAGCAGTTGCTGCGGCGCCGCCGCCTTGATCTCCAGCGCAAGCGCCTCGTTGCGCCTGGCGATCGTCTCGGCGTCGAACAGGACGCGGATGCGCGTGTCAGGCGAGTGCGGCAAGGCAAGCCCTCACAGCGGACCGGCCAGCGCATCGCGCCGGTTGAAGAAACGCACGATCACGTCGCGGCCGTCGGGCGGCGGAGAGGCAAGGCGGGCGCGGAACGGCAGTCCGTTGCCGGAGCCGACCGTGGATTTCGACGGCAGCGCCGTCCAGGCATAGACCTCGTGGCCGACACCGTTGCGCAACGAGAGGCGCAGCCGCGGCACTTCGAGCGTGCGGGTCGTCAGGTTCACGATCGTTCCCTCGACAATCAGCACCATCACGCCGTCATGGAGTTCGCTTCTGCTTTTCACGTCCTCGAAGAACAACCCGCGCAGATTGACCGGCAATCCGATCGCCGCATAGAGCGAGGCGGTCTGCGGGAAGTGGCGCACCACGGCGGCGCGCCAGTTCAGCGCCGCGAGGAGGATCGCCGCCATCGCGACGATCAGCATCGGCATGCTGATGAGCCGCCGCAACAGCGAACGCCGGTCCTTGCGATCCACATAGGTCTGGCGGACGCGGCGCGCCGCGATCGTCTCCGCGTCGTCGGGAACGCCGGGGTCGAATTTCGTGGCCTCGGCTTCCGTTGCGGGATGGTCATGCGGAACCAGCGGCGGCGCGTCCGCGACCGTGAACGGATTGTCGGCGCCGGCGTCACCCGGCGGAAGGACTTCCTGTAGCGGCCGAGCGTCCATGCCGGCGAAGTCGTCCACCGGAGCGGGGGTGCGATGGGCGGCCGCGACCGAGACCAGCGCGGGCTCCTCCACCACGCTGTCGGGGGTCGCGAACCATGTGTTCTTGCAATGCGCGCAACGCACCGGGCGGCCGGCCGCGCCAAGGGCGGCGAGGCCGATCTGATAGGCGGTCGCGCAGGTCGGACAGACGATCAGCATTGCGGGCTCGTGGAGACGCGTAAAAAACCGTACCAGCGGTCCGTTAACGAATCGGAAACCATAAAAAGCCGCGCGCGGCCCGCGACTTGGCCACGATCGCGCCAAATATCGTTAATGCATTGTTAATTGCGTGCGCGTGACAACAGCGCAAGGGTGGATACTCAGGCCCTCACGGGGCCGATTCGGAGGACGCGCGTGGTCCGCTTCGAGAACGTCGGCTTGCGCTACAGCCTCGGGCCGGAGGTGCTGCGCGACGTCAGTTTCCAGCTCGCGCCGCAGTCGTTCCAGTTCCTGACCGGACCGTCGGGCGCGGGGAAATCGTCGCTGCTGCGCATGCTGTTTCTTGCGCTCAAGCCGACGCGCGGGCTGATCAACCTGTTCGGCCATGATGTCGCGACCCTGTCGCAGGATGCGCTCGCGACCTTGCGGCGGCGGATCGGCGTGGTGTTCCAGGACTTTCGCCTGCTCGATCACCTCACGACATTCGAGAACGTGGCGCTCCCGTTGCGCGTTATCGGGCGCGAGGAAGCGAGCTATCGCGCCGAGGTGACGGAACTGCTGCAATGGGTCGGCCTCGGTGACCGCATGGCGGCGCTGCCGCCGATTCTCTCCGGCGGCGAGAAGCAGCGCGCCGCGATCGCGCGCGCCGTGATTGCGCAGCCGCATCTCCTGCTCGCCGACGAGCCGACCGGCAATGTCGATCCGAGTCTTGCGCGCCGCCTGCTGCGGCTGCTGATCGAGCTGAACAAGTCCGGAACCTCGGTGGTGATCGCCACCCACGATATCGCCCTGATGGATCTGTATGACGCGCCCCGCCTGGTGCTGCACGACGGGCACCTGCAGGTCTATGCATGAGCACGGCCATGGCCGCCCAGACCGAATATGACGAGGAGGACGAGCAGCAGCAGCAGCAGCAGCAGCAGCAGCGAACGCAGCCGCTGCAAGCGGTGGCCGAACTGCTGCTGCCGCGTGCCGAAGCCTCGATCGTGCCGGCCGACTCGATCTCCGGCCGCGCGCTGCTCGCCGTGATCGCGATCATGACGTTTCTCGCAGCTCTCACGCTCGGCGCCGTGGTGCTGGTGCGCATCGCCGCGGGCGACTGGCAGTCCGCGGTCGCGCGCGAGGTCACCATCCAGGTGCGGCCCTCCGCCGACCGCAACGCCGACGCCGACGTGCAGCGCGCCGTGGCGCTCGCCGGCGCCACGCAAGGCGTCGCGGGCGTGCGGCCCTACAGCAAGCAGGAATCCGCGCGCCTGCTCGAGCCTTGGCTCGGCAGCGGGCTCGCGCTCGACGAACTGCCGGTGCCGCGGCTGATCGTGGTGCGCGTTGCGCCGGGCGCTACGCCGGACTTCGCGGCCTTACGCAAACAGCTTGCCGAAATCCCCGGCGCCACGCTCGACGATCACCGCGGCTGGGTCGAGCGCATGCGCGCGATGGCGCGCAGCGCCGTCGCGGTCGGGCTCGCAATCCTCGGACTGGTGCTCGCCGCCACCATGCTGTCGGTGATGTTTGCGACGCGCGGCGCGATGTCGACCAACCGGCAGATCATCGAGGTGCTGCATGTGGTCGGCGCGAAGAAAAACTTCATCGCGGGCGAATTCCAGCGCCATTTCCTCCTGCTCGGCCTCAAGGGTGGGGCGATCGGCGGCATTGCGGCGATGCTGGTGTTCGCGCTGATCGGCTTCCTCTCCGACTGGTTCAAGGGCAGCCCGGGCGAGACGCAGGCGGGCGCGCTGTTCGGCAACCTGTCGCTCGGCGCGGAAGGCTACGGCGCGATGATCGGCCTTGTCGTGCTGGTGGCGGCGGTGACGGCCGGGACTTCGCGGCTTACAGTGCACCGGACACTGAGGTCGATGGAATAATGCGCGGGCTCATGCGCGCCTTGCTGTTTGTTGTGCTCGCCGCCGTGACGATCTTCGGCGGCGGCTTCCTGTGGTTCATCTGGCACGTGCCGGCGACCGAAACCGTGCTCAACCGGAATGCCGACGGCATCGTGGTGCTCACCGGGGGCGCCTCGCGCATCTCGGATGCGATCGAGCTGCTCGCGGCGGGACACGGCAAGCGCCTGCTGATCAGCGGCGTGCACCGCACCACATCGACGGCCGAGATCGCGCGCATCAATCCGCGCTACGAGGGCCTGGTATCGTGCTGCGTCCACCTCGACCATTCGGCGATCAACACCACCGGCAATGCGATCGAGACGCGGCGCTGGGCCAGCGACCGGCGCTTTTCCTCGCTGATCGTCGTGACCTCGGCCTATCACATGCCGCGCACCATGGCGGAGCTTGCGCGCCAGATGCCCGACGTGACGCTGGTGCCGTTCCCGGTGGTGACCGAGAAGCTGCGCAACGAGCCGTGGTGGGCGAGCGGCGCGACCGCGCGGCTGATCTTGTCCGAGTACACCAAGTTCGTTGTCGCGACGCTGCGCATGAGCCTCGAGCCCGCGCCCGTGCTGACCGAAGGGGCGGGCGGACGGCTGAGCTCGAGAAGCTGAACCCGTGCAGGCCCTGCGCTCGGTCCTTTTCAACCTCCTGTTCTATCTCAATCTTGCTCTGCATATCGTCGTCGCCATTCCGACCTTCGTGCTGCCGCGCCGCGTCTTCATGGCGATTGCAAAATCATGGGGACGCACGAGCAACTGGTTGCTGCGCGTCGTTGCCGGCGTGAAGGTCGAATATCGCGGGCTCGAGAAAATTCCGCCCGGCGCGCTGCTGGTAGCCTCGAAGCATCAATCGTTCTGGGAGGCTTTCACGTTGCTTACGCTCTTCGACGATCCGGCCTTCATCGTCAAACGGGAGCTGATGTGGATTCCGTTTTTTGGTTGGCTTCTCTGGAAAGCCGATCAGGTGCCGGTGGACCGCAAGGCGAAGGGCGGCGCGATGGCCGGAATGATCGCAAGCGCGCGCAAAGCGCTCGGTACGGGGCGGCAGATCGTCATCTTTCCCGAAGGCACGCGCACCGCGCCGGGCGCGCCGCCTGCCTACAAGAGCGGAGTTACGCATCTTTACGCGGCGGCCGGCGTGCCGTGCCTGCCGGTCGCGCTCAACTCAGGGCTCTACTGGCCGCGCCGCAAATTCCTGCGCCGCCCCGGCACGATCGTGCTCGAAGTGCTCGACCCGATCCCGCCCGGGCTCGACCGCGACGAGTTCGCCACGCGGCTGGAACGGGAGATCGAGACGGCGCAGGGGAGGTTGGAGGGGGCGCGCTAGCCCCGTTTGTTCTTGGAAACGGACGGCGATATTGGAGTGCCCATACCCACTTCAATCTTCAAGTTGCTGGATGATGCGTTGGGCTCGGGCTCGAAATCGGAGCCCAATCCACATCGCGACGAGGCACCCAATGAGGAGCGCTATCGTATTCAAGATGAGGACGCTCGGTCGTCCGGTCTCGTACATGCCTCTCATCGCCAGAGCGATGTCGCCAGCCCGGCCATAGGCCGTTATCACCGGAAGGAAAGCGCCTGCCACATAAAGCGCGACACCGCTGTTATTCCAAAAAGTCGCGTAGAGTTTGATGGACTCGTTATCCGCCGTCCTTCCCATCCTTGCCACCATCGGTTTTGTGCGCGCCATTTCGCCTAGTACGCGGTCGAATGCGTCGCTCGGTTCGTCCGCACCGATTTGCCGAACAACTTCCTTAAGCCGCTCGGATTGTTTTTGTCAGTTTGCTTTGGTCGGTACTTTTGCTTTTCGCCCGCTTTGCCCATAAGACGTGAACGGCACGGGCGCAATATGCTTCGCGGATGCGCCCTACGCTGAATTCCGGAACGGGGCGCTCTCAATGGAACGCAGGAACAACCCGATTAAGCCCAGTTGGATCGCCAATGTGGCCGTGCCCGGCGGTGGTCAAAATTTCTTTCTCGATGAAGAAGAAGCCGCGGCATACAACAACGATCCTGATGGCTACGCGGCTAAGCTCGTCGGCCTAACAAAAATGGAATACCTGCAGTGGGTCGACCTTGACGGCGCCGCCCTATGCGCGCACCGAACGAAGGGCGGTGATCTTTGCCGCAACAACGTTGGAGGCTTCCAACTCAAAGCGAAAGAGTGGAAGGCTCGGCATCGCAAGTGGACGTGCGCAACTCATGGCGGTAAGCCACGGCAAAGGCCGTAGGGCGGAATAGCGAAGCGTATTCCGCCTCTTCCACACGACCCCGGCTGATCAATCCTCAGTCGGCAGATTGACTACGTCGGAGAGCCATCGCGCGCGTGATTGCCAGCACGAGTCCAAAGTAGGCGATGCTCCGGGGTCGTTGCGAAACGACCCTGCCGAATAATGATTTCTCGCCCGCTTCGAGTGGCATGCGGAAGTGGGCAGCCGCAATTTCGGCAGAACGAAGTCGAGAAGCTGCGGGCAGTTGGAAGATCGAAGCGGGCCACTTTGTCCTCACCTGACAACCAGCGGAACGCGTGCGGCAAGACGTATGCGTTTGTGGAGAAGGCACTCCCACTGGCACTGCGGCATCGCGAACAATGGCACCTCAAAAATTTGCTGAACGGCAGGTCGGCTTCAAATTCGACCGATCCACAAAGGCATCCGCCACGCACAGACATATCGCACCTGTTATCTTCGGAACTGCGTTTGTGAGCAAACGCCCTAGTTGGCGGCCTCGTCTTTCTTCGGCCGCGCCCGACCCGGCGCAATACGCTTCGCTATTGTGCCCTACGCGCTTAGGGCGGCCCGGCGCGCGCACTACTGTAACCAGAACCCGATGCCCAAGCACATCACTGCCAGCACCATCAAAAACGACACGGTGAACCTGGTGTTCATGTGTTCCCGCCTTTCGTGTTTCGGCGTGAGTGCGCCAAGGAGGCGGCCTACACGTCCGTGGAATTATGCGAGCCGCACTTGGTGCAGCGGATCGTGAGGTTGTGGATCTGATCCAGCTCGGCATGGAGCAGGATGGTCGCGCAATTGCCGCAGGTATAATCGACCGAGTGATCGCTCGTTTTGATGAGGGGCGGCGCACTCACAACAGGCCCCGTGGCCGGCGCCGCGATCGTCTTCAAACTGATTTTGCGGTTTTCGCTCATCGCAATCTCCCGTGCTAGGCGGGAGTGCTACCGAACTCTCAGTCACCGGCGCCTACCGAAGGGGCGTGCCGGTGATGGTTCCTATGTAGGCATCCGGGCACACGGAAGCCAGAACTATCGACCTTCCAGGCATCGCGTTTCCGTCTGCCGTCGGCCTCAGGCATGCGAATAAGCCGTGTCGCGCATTCATCATTTCGAAGACGCATCCTGCGGCGGTGAAACCGCTAACTCCATCCACATGCTGGCGATGCGGAGATAGTCGGCGCGTCGATGATTGGGCATGGCAGGGTCTCCCGCCAGATTATTGCACTCCGCCGCCAGGCGCAGGCACATCAACATGTGTTTGTGGGTGTCATCTGATTTGGTCACAGTGCTCCTCCTTGTCGGACGGGAGCACTTGCCTCTCTCAGTCGTCGGCGGGCCGATAACGGTGCCGGTGATGAAGCATAGGTGGGGATGAGCGGACGACATTGCGACCGTTATCTCGCCCGGACAAAGAAACAGGGCGGCCCCGCAAAGGAGCGCTACTGGACTTAGCCACAATTGAAAGCTCGTCCCCTGCTGCGCGCCTGAGTGCGCCGTCAACCCGCCTTCCGCCGCGCCGCAGGCTTGGCCGCCTCTTTGGCGGCTTCCTTCTTCTTGCCGGAGATCGGCAGCAGCATTTCGCCCTGGCCCGCCACGCGCTTCTTGCCCTTGGCGGCCTTCTCGGGCTTGGCGGCTTTCGGCGCGGATTTCTCGTTCGCCACGCTGCGCCGCAACGCATCCATCAGGTTGATGACGTTCTTCGGCGCCGTTGAGCGTTCCGCGCTTTTCTTCAGCGGGATATTCGCCTGCTTCTTGCGCAGGATCTCGACCACCGCCTGTTCGTAGTGATCGACGAAAGAGTCCGGCTCGAACTCGCCGGCCTTCTCGTCGACGATATGCTGCGCGAGCTTGAGCATGTCCGGCGCGATCTTCACGTCCGGGATGTCGTCGAAATAATCGCCCGCCTTGCGCACCTCGTAGGCGTAATGAAGCGTGGTACCGATGAGGCCCTTGCCGTGCGGTTCGAGCGCGATGACGCGCTCGCGCTTGTTCATCACGACGTGACCGAGCGCAGCCACGCCCTTGCCGACCATCGCCTCGCGGATCACGGCGAACGCCTCCACGCCGACCTCGTCGTTTGGCACGATGTAGTAAGGCTGATCGTAATAGCGCCGGTCGATCTGCGTGAAGGGAACGAACTGATCGATCTCGATGGTGTGCGTGCTTTCAAGCTCGACCGCTTCAAGCTCGTCATCGTCCATGATGAGAAATTCGTTCTTGCCGACCTCGTAGCCCTTGCCGATGTTGTCGTTGGTCACTTCCTCGTCGGTCTCGCTGTCCACCTTCTTGTAGCGGATGCGATTGCCGGTCTCCTTGTTGACCTGGCGGAACGAGACTTTTTCGGAGGACGACGTGGCCGGCGTCAGCGCGATCGGACACGAGACGAGCGAGAGCTTGAGATAGCCCTTCCAGTAGGGACGAGGCGCCACGACACACTCCTACGCAACACAACGGGAGAGCGGAATCTGGACTGACTTTCCTGAGAGTCAATGAACGCCGCGCAGATTCACTGTCTGTTCTCGCGCCGGCACGTTAACGCGCATTTACGAACGGCTTTCTCACCGTCAGTGCGGTTGTGCCTTGCGCCGCCGGACCATCAGCACGAGGACCACCGCCAGCGCGGACGTCGCCGTGTACATCATGAAGGCGTTCAAATAGCCGATCATCGCCGACTGGCGCGCGATCTCGTTGGCCACCTTGGCAAGGCCCGGCACCGTGTCGAACGTCCATCCGCCGGTCAGGCCCGGAACGTTGAGCGCGTGATTGTAGGGCGTGATCATCTCGGTCATGCGGCTGTAATTCGCGCCGGTCGTGCGCACGATCTCGGCGATCGAGAGCGAGATGAAGAAGCTCGACCCGATATTGCGCAGCAGGTGGAACACCGAGGAGGCCTCGGCGCGGTCCTTCGCGGCCAGCGTATTGAACGCCACCACGGTCATCGGCACCCACACCATGCCGACCGCGAAGCCCTGAACGGCGCTGTTGAAGACCAGGATATTCATCGTGACGTTGAGGTCGAACGTCAGCATCCACAGCCCGGCGAGCGTCTGTAGCGAGAAGCCGAACGCCATGCTGATGCGCGGATCGATCCGCGTCATCAGCCCCGCCGACATGAACCCGATCGTCATGCCGACGCCGCGGCTTCCGATCACCTGTCCGACCAGCGCGTCGGAAAAGCCGACGTGCTGCTGCAACAACGGCGGCAGCAGCACCATCGGGGTGAAGTTCAGCATGCCGTAGATCGTGACCAGCACCAGGCCGATCGCGTAGTTGCGGTCGGTCAGGAGCTTCAGGTTGAGGAACGGCTGGTCTTTCGTGGTGAGGCTGTGCAGCAGGAAAACGTAGAACGCGATCGCCGCGATCAGGCATTCGATCATGATTTCGGTCGACTCGAACCAGTCGAGCCGCACGCCGCGCGCGAGTACGAGCTGGATCGCCGCGAGCGCGGTCGCGAGCGCGAGAAAACCGGTCCAGTCGAACCGGACCTTCGGCGGCAGGCTGTCGTGGCGCAGCGTGAGCTGCATGCCCATCAACGCCGCCACGCCGACCGGGACCAGCATGTAGAACGCCCAGCGCCAGCTCAACGACTCGGCGAGATAGCCGCCGAGAATCGGCCCGAACACCGGCGCGACCGCGACCGCCATTCCGAACAGCCCGAGCACGAAGGTGTGCTGGCGGCGCGGGAACGTGTTCAGCAGGATGGTCTGCGACAACGGCACGACCGGCGCGCCGGCGCCGCCCTGCAGAATGCGCCAGAACACCAGCATCTCGAGCGATTGCGACATCCCGCACAGCAGGGTCGCAAGCGTGAAGGTGCCGATCGACCACACCATGACGCGCTTCGCGCCGAAGCGGGCGGTGAGCCAGCCGGTCATCGGCGTCACGATGGCGGTCGCCAGGATGTTGAACGTCATCACCCAGGCGATTTCGTCCTGGGTCGCCGACATCGCGCCCTGCATCTGCGGCAGGATGGTCGAGGTGGTGAGCAGCGCCGTGCCATAGAGGGATGACGCCAGCACCACGGTGGTGAGGGTGAGGAATCGCTGCATTGCGGTGAGATTGCCCGCAATTTCGTCGGGATCGGTGCTGGCAGCGCTCTCGGCCATGTCCCTGCCGATGGTAAGTAATGCGATAGTAACCTAGCTTACTAATCGCGCTTCCGCTACAATTACCGGATGCCCAATACCGACGACTTCATCGGCGTGATGATTGCGGACGTTGCGCGCCTGCTGCGCACCGCGTTCGACCGGCGCGTCCGCAGGCTCGGGCTCACCCGCGCGCAATGGCTGGTGCTGACACGGGTGTACCGGCGCCCGGGCGTCTCGCAGTCCGAGCTCGCCGAGATGATGGAGGTCGAGAAGGCCAGTGCCGGGCGGATGATCGATCGCCTCGAAGCGAAAGGCTGGGTCGAGCGCCGCGCCCAGGACGGCGACCGGCGCGTCAAGCGCGTGCATCTCACGCCCGAGGCCGAGCGCGTGCACAAACGCATCTGGCGCATCGCCGAGGTAACGGTCGATGAGGCGCTGGCGAATTTTTCCGCGCAGGAAGGCGCGCAGCTCCGCAAGCTGCTCGCGCGCGTGAAGCAGAATCTGGTCGTGGTGGTCGACGGCAACGGCGCGATGAAAAATGGTGCGGCCGCGCGTTCGAAACCGATCCCGCGTCACACGCGCCCTGCCAATGGCCATGCCAACGGCCGCCTCCATGGGAGGGCAGCGCCGTGAACGGACTGGTCCGCCCGCTGGCGCTGTTCGGCGTGCCGCTGCTGGTGCTCGCGGGCGCGCTGACGTTCTGGCTGCAAGGCGGCCGCTACGCCTCGACCGAGAACGCGTTCGTCAAGGCGGATATCGCCCAGATTGCGAGCGAAATTCCCGGCCGCATCCTCGAGGTACGCGTGCGCGACCATGCGCTCGTGGCGGAAGGCGACGTGCTGGTGCGCCTCGATCCCGAGCCGCACCGGCTCGCGCTCGCCAAGGCCGACGCCGAAATCGACTCCGCGCGCGCCACCGTCGAGCAGCTCAAGGTATCCTTGCGCGAAACTCGCGCCGACGCGAAGGAAACCGAGAACCGGCTCACGTATCTGGAAGTCCAGGCCAGGCGCCAGCGCGAGCTTTCCGGGCGCGGCGTGAGTTCCGCACAGCGCGTCGAGCAGGCCGACAGCGAGGAGCAGCAGGCGCGCGATCGCCTCTCGATGCTGCAGCAGCGCATCGCGCGTGTGGAGGCGGCGCTCGGCGGAAATCCCGAGCAGCCGACCGACAGCTATGCAGCCGTGCGCGAGAAGATCGCGCTGCGCGATCGCGCCGCGCTCGATCTCGCTTATACGAAGATCAAGGCGCCGCGCGCCGGCGTGGTGGTGAATTTCAAGCTTCAGGTGGGCGAGCAGGTGAAGGCACAGACGCCGCTGTTCGCGCTCGTCGCCGACCGGCGGCCATGGGTCGAGGCCAACTTCAAGGAAACGGACCTCACACACGTGACAGTCGGCCAGAAGGCAACCGTCGTGCTCGACATGCATCCCGACATCACATGGGAGGCCGAGGTCGAAAGCATCAGCCCGGCGACCGGCGCAGAGTTCGCGATCCTGCCGCCGCAGAATGCGAGCGGAAACTGGGTGAAGGTGGTGCAACGTTTGCCGGTCAAGCTGCGCCTCACCGAACGGCCGGGCGAGCCGCCGCTGCGCGCCGGCATGACGGCTTACGTCAGCATCGACACCAAACGCGTGCGCAGCCTCTCCGGCATCTTCGGCAGCGGGCCGGCGGTTGCGGCACGGCCTTAGCTAGGCAGTCGCCTTCTCGTGACCGCCGCGGAGTTTCTCCGCCAGCAAATGCAGGTCGCGGTCGTAGAGCCCGAGCCCTTCCAACGCCTGCACGGTTGCCAGCACGTAGTCGCGGTTCTGCCCGGACTGGCCGTGCCCTTGCCGCACCAGATGCAGTTGCGTCGCGAGATCGAGGCGGCCGGCGTACTGCTTGTGCCCGCGGTCGATCATGTAGACCAGCGCGTTTACGCGCGTCTGCGGCTCTGTCAGCAACGTCACCGAGCGTAGCGTCTCGCGGTACACGCTGGTCACCTGCTCGCGTGCGCGCAGATAGGCGATCGTGTCGGCGCGCTGCTTTGCCGCTACCCGGTAGGCGACGCCGCGGCAGGCGCCGCCGAAATCGAGCCCGAGCACCAGCCCCGGCCGCTCCGGCGTGCCGCGATGCACGTGGCTGAACACGCACAGCGCACGGTGCGCGCCGATCAGCCGGGCGGGGTGGCGCTCCAGATGGTCGAAGCCGGGCCGCCAGATCAGCGAGCCGTAGCCGAACACCCACAGGTCTTCGGCGAGATGTTCGATGCTCAATTGCATAAGCTGGTCGCTGATGGGTCCGGCGCGCTCGCCTAACAGGGCGGCGCGGGCGG
>JAXDOA010000226.1:0-12609 GCA_034669125.1 Hyphomicrobiales bacterium | reverse complement strand
TCCCATTCGGCAAGCTTCGACGCCAGCGTGGCGAGAAACGCCGCGCGGTTCGTCTCGTAACGTGCTGCGTTCGCGGGATCGAGCCGCGACAGCGTTTCGAGAATGGTGCCGGTGATGATCTCGGCATTCTTCGGATCGAGCCAGTAGTGCGGATTGCCGCTGCCATGCGCGTGGCCGTCGCCCGGCCCGACACTCATCCCGCGCAGCTCCAGCACCGTAATGCCGAACGAGGCGTCGACATAGGCGGGCCCGCCGCGCCTGACCGCCACATTGCCGGCTTGCAGCAGCAGGCGATCGGCCCACAGGTCGTAGTCGAGCCCGACGCGCACGAGCATGCGTGCATTTCTCAGGCGCAGCACGTCCTGCGGCTTCGGCTGGTAGTCTTCGGCGTCCATGGTCGGCGGAACAAGGCTGACGACCGCGACGCGGTCGCCGCCGACCGCCTCGGTCAGGCTGCGCAGATCGGTCGTCGTGGTCACGACCGCGAGACGCTCCTGCGCGAGCGCCGGCGACGCCAGTGCGAGCGCGCCTGCGAGAAACGCGAAACGCAAGTGCGTCAGCGCTTAGCGACCCAGATGCTCTTCGGCATCAGGCAATGAACGTTCTTCTCAGTGTCCGAAATGGCGCCGACGCGGCAGTCCATCGCGACGCTCGCCAGCCCATAGGCATCGAGCCGCGCGATCTTCTTCTCGGACTCGAGCCACTTGATCATGCCCATCGAGGCGTCGTTCATCGCCTTGTTCAGGTCGGCATCCTTGGCGTGCGAGACGTAGTACTTCGCCGTCTCCTTCACCGGCCGCTCCATGTCTTCCTTGTCGCGTGCATTCTTCGGATTGAGGCAGTGAATGCCTTTCTTCACATTCACGACCTGCGAGACGCGGCAGTCGGAAACGCCTGTCATCAGCTTCTCGGCCTGATCGGCCGGCACGTTGCGGAGCTCGGAGAGGAGCTTGACGGTTTGCGCCTTGGCCTGCGCCCAAGCCTTGTTGAGGTCCTGGTCGAAGCCCATCGTGATCCAGGATTTCGGCGTCTCGATGCGCGGGAAGTCGAGCGGCTTGCCCTTGACGACTTCCACCGTGATGTTGAGTTCCTTGTAGGCGGTCTCGATCGCGGTGAGGTTCACTTCGCCATTACCCTGGCCGGCATGAGAATCGCCGCTCCACAACAGCGCGCCGGGGACATGCACCGGCACATAGAGCGACGTGCCGGCGACGAAGTCGCGGATATCCATGTTGCCGGCGTATTCGCCCGGCGGCACGGTGCTGTAGCGGCCGGGCTCCTTGCGCGCGACCGCGGTCGTCCCCGGGAATGGCTTGAGCGGAATCACGACGCCGGGCAGGAACTCGGTCGTCATCTTGTCGAGGTCGAGATAAAGATACTTGACCTGACCATCCGGATAGAGGGTCGGGAACTGGCCGAACATTCCCGGCACGTTGAAGTTTGACGCATAGGCGCGCGGCACGATCTTGTTGAGCGTGACCTTGAGCACATCGCCCGGCTGCGCCTCCTCGACATAGATCGGCCCGGTGAACGTGTGCGGTCCGCGGCCGGGGAAATCGGTGCGCAGCTTCTTGATCTGCTCGATGGTCGTGCCCGGCACCACCTGGTTGTGGCTGTGCATCATCGTTTCCATCACAACGGTGTCGCCGGAATTGACGCGCAACACCGGAGGCTGGGCATTGTCGAACCAGCCCCATTGCGTGGTCTCGAGCGTGGCCGGCAGCAGATGGAGCTTCTTGCCGTTCGGCAGCCCGACGGAACGCAGCTTGGAATCGGCGGGCCCAACACCCGGATAGCCGCTGCCGAGTGTCGCGGTCGGCGGGAAGGGAGATGCGGCCGGAGCGGCGGGAGCCGGCGCTGGCGCGGGAGTGGTTTGCGCGAGCGCCGCCGCGCCGATCACTAATGCTCCGCTTACGCCCAGCGCAAAACGCGCGCGCAATGTTGCTGACGCCATGATGTCCTCCCCCGGATCGGCCGATCTGTTCTCAGATGCCGTTCCGCGAAGGGTAGGCCAACTTGGCTCGGCTGGGCAAATACCTTGCCCTTGCCCCCTGCCGCCTTTATCCCCATTCTCGCGCCCCGGAACGAAGGGCGCCCCGGAGCCACCCCATGACCCAGACCAGCAACCGCTTCTTCGACGAGGTCGCGCGGCTGATGAACGATGCGGCGGGTGTGGCCACAGGCGTGCGGCGTGAGTTCGACACCGTGATGCGCACGCAGGCCGAGCGCATCCTGCGCGAGCTCGACGTCGTGCAGCGCGAGGATTTCGAGGCCGTGAAGGACATGGCCCGGCTCGCGCGCGAGGAGAATGAGGCGCTCAAGGCGCGTATCGCGGCGCTGGAGGCGAAGCTCGGCAGTGGGAGCCCGGCGGTCGCCCAGGCTGACGGCAACGAAGGCGCCCACGGGTAAGGCCTGGCGGCTGTTTCCTTGTTTTTCCGAAGCTGAGCGGCTATAAGCCCGCTCGCCTGCGGCTCCGACACCCCTGGAGGCACGCTGCGGCAAAATCCGTAACGAAATCAACATCTAAGGATACCAACAATGGCGACCGTCAATGAACTGAGCGCGACGGCGCGTCCGAAGGCCGGCAAGGGGGCCGCCCGGGCAGTGCGTCGCGAGGGCCGCGTGCCCGGCGTGATCTACGGCGACAAGAAGGAGCCGCTCGGCATCTCGCTCGACTTCAAGGAACTGAAGCAGAAGATCTACGCGGGTCACTTCCTCACCACCGTCTGCAATCTCGACGTGGACGGCACGAAGCACCGCGTGATCCCGCGCGACTTCCAGCTCGATCCCGTGATGGACAATCCGCTGCATGTGGATTTCCTCCGCCTCGGCGAAGGCGCGATGGTGCGCGTGCGCGTGCCGATCCGCGTGATGAACGCCGATCAGGCGCCGGGCATCAAGCGCGGCGGCACGGTCAACATCGTCACTCACACGATCGCCGTGCAGGTGCGGGCGGATGAGATCCCGCAAGCGTTCGAGGTCGATATCAGCGGCCTGGAGATCAACTATTCGCGCCATTTGAGCGACATCACGCTGCCGCCGGACGTGCGCGTGCTGGAGCATGGCGACATCACGCTGGTCACCATCGTGCCGCCGTCGGGCTACGCCGAAGAAATGAAGGCCGCCGCCGAAGCTGCTGCCGCCGCTGCCGCCGCTGCTGCTGCTGCAGCAGAAGCGCCGCCCGCTCCGACCGGTGCACCGGGTGCGACGCCCGCCGCGGCAGCGCCTGCCGCCGCTGCTGCGACGCCCGAGAAGAAATAGGCGCTCCCGTATTCCGGTCCCGGCCGTTGCCGGGATCGGACCTCCGCCTGGTGGCCTGATCCATGCTGCTGTTTGTCGGGCTCGGCAATCCGGGCGCCAAGCACGCGGGCAACCGCCACAACATCGGATTCATGGTGGTGGATGCGATCGCCAAGCGCCACGGCTTTGCGCCATGGCGGCGGCGCTTTCAGGGTGTGGCGAGCGAAGGCACGCTCGGGCGCGAAAAGGTGCTGCTGCTGCTACCCGGCACTTACATGAACGAGTCGGGGCGCGCGGTCGCCGAGGCGATGCATTTCTACAAGATGGGTCTGGGTGACATCGCGGTGTTCCACGACGAGATCGAGCTGCCGCCCGCCAAGGTGCGCGTCAAAGTCGGCGGCGGCATCGCGGGACATAACGGGCTGCGCTCGGTCAGCGCGCATGTCGGCAACGACTACAAGCGCGTGCGCATCGGCGTCGGTCATCCGGGCGTGAAGGAGCTGGTGTATCCGCATGTGCTCGGCGATTTCGCGGTAGCCGAGCGGCCGTGGGTCGCGGCGCTCACCGATGTGATCGCGGACAATGCCGAACTGCTGGCGCAGGCCAAGGACGCGAGCTTCCAGAACAAGGTGCATCTCGCGATGGATGCCAAGGGCTTCGGCCCGCCGAAGGAACCTGAGGAAAAATAATGGGCTTCAAGTGCGGCATCGTCGGGCTGCCGAATGTCGGCAAGTCGACGCTCTTCAATGCGCTGACCGAGACGGCGGCCGCGCAGGCGGCGAACTATCCGTTCTGCACCATCGAGCCGAATGTCGGCGAGGTCGCGGTGCCGGATCCGCGGCTCGACGTTTTGGCGAAGCTCGCGAAGTCGGCCGAAATCATCCCGACGCGCCTGACGTTCGTCGATATCGCGGGACTGGTGAAAGGCGCCTCGAAAGGCGAGGGGCTCGGCAACCAGTTCCTCGGCAACATCCGCGAGGTCGACGCGATCGCGCACGTGGTGCGCTGCTTCGACGATGGCGACGTGACGCATGTGGAAAACACGATCGATCCGGTCGCCGATATCGAGACGATCGAGACCGAACTGATGCTCGCCGATCTCGACAGCCTGGAGCGGCGCATCGTCTCGCTTGAGAAGCTGGTGCGCGGCCAGGACAAGGAGGCGAAGGAAACGCTCGACCTCGTCAACCGCGCGCTCGCGCTATTGCGCGACGGCAAGCCGGCGCGCCTCGTCGAGCGCAAGGGCGAGGAAGAAAAGCTGTTTCATTCGCTCGGCCTGCTGACCTCCATGCCGGTGCTGTATGTGTGCAACGTGGACGAGGCGTCGGCCGCGACCGGCAACGACTATTCTGGCGCGGTGGAAAAGCGCGCTGCCGAGGAAGGCGCGGCTTCCGTCGTCATCTCGGCGAAGATCGAGGCCGAGATCGCCGTGCTGCCGCGCGAGGAGCGCGAGCATTTCCTCGCCGATATCGGGCTCAACGAGCCCGGGCTCGATCGCCTGATCCGCGTCGGCTACGGGCTGTTGCACCTTGTGACGTTCTTCACCGCGGGTCCGAAGGAGGCGCGCGCCTGGACCGTGACCAAGGGCTCGCGCGCGCCGCAGGCCGCGGGCGCGATCCACACGGATTTCGAGCGCGGGTTCATCCGCGCCGAGACGATCGCGTTCGACGATTACGTCAAAGGCGGTGGCGAGGCCGGCGCGCGCGACATCGGCAAGCTGCGGCTGGAAGGCAAGGACTACGAGGTCGCCGACGGCGACGTGATGCATTTCCGGTTTGCCACGTAGGGGCCATTCCGGTGCGCGTATTGTTCTTCAATATTGCGACGCGTACCCGGATGCAGAAGCGCCAATCGCGTGCCGCGCCGAACGGATGCCTCGTCCGCAATTCGCCTTGTACCACGCCACCAACTGGACTTTGATGTCCTTCTGCTCGCTGGTGAGGGCCACCCCCGCGTATTGCTTGTTGAGCGCCACCAACTGTCCGCAGCGCTCATCCGCGAACGCGGCTGTGGACGCGAGCGAGAACAGAATGCCGATGGACAGGACGAAAGCAGGTCGAAGCGAGGAATGTCGGATCATCACGGGGTCCCATTTGAATCTAATGAACAACCAAGGCGACGCGAATCGCGACGCTGCTGAATCGTAGTCGCTCAAGTTTTTTGATGTGAGTGCACGATGGCAACACAATGGGGCAAAAGGATGAGATGATGGAACTCGGCGCGGTGCGACCGCTGACGTTACCATCGCGGGAGGGATCTTTGAGTGTCACGCGCGATCCGGAACTGGAGCGGCTGCTCGCAACGTTGCACGCCAAAAGCGACGCGCAGGTGGAGGCGTTGGAAAGCTTCGAGGCCCAGCGCGCGAAGGGTGGACACAGCACTGACGAGCAAGCGATCAAGACCTTTCGCAGCGACAAGCTGGTCGCGCTCGACCGCGCCAAGGCGGAATTCTGCTATCAGGTCTGCCGGGCGAACGATGCCCGCCGGGTTGTCGAGGTCGGCACGTCGTACGGCGTTTCGACGCTCTATCTGGCCGCTGCCGTGCGCGACAATGTCCGCGCCGATGGTGGCCACGGCGTGGTCACCGGCACCGAATACGAGCCCGCGAAAGCGTCTGCCGCGCGGGCCAATTTCGCGCAGGCGGGCCTGGATCCCTTCATCGAGTTGCGCGAGGGCGATCTGCGCGAAACGCTCAAGCAGATCGACGGACCGGTCGATTTCATGCTGGTGGACATCTGGATCGCGATGGCGCGGCCGGCCCTTGAGCTCGTGGCTCCGCACCTCAAGCCCGGCGCAATCGTGATCTGCGATAACACCGAACGCTACCGCGCCGCGTATGCGGACTACTTCGCCTTCCTCAACGATCCGGCGAACGGGTTTCGCACGATGACGCTGCCGTTCGATGGTGGATTGGAATTCTCGGTGCGCTGCGCGGAGTAGAAATGGTCGGCGGCGGCGTGATGCATTTCCGGTTTGCGACGCAGGTCGATGCGCTGCGCGCTGCGGTTCGGATAACGCGGGACGCGCACCCGTTCACCATCGACGCGGTCGTGGTGCTGCCGGATCACCTCCACATCGTCATGACCTTACCAGCGGGCGATGCCGATTTCTCAAATCGGTCGAGTCTGATCAAGCGCCGGTTCACGGCCGCTGTCGCACGGACGGGCGTGCGCACCCCACGCCACCTGAATGGAGAACATGCGCCGTGGCAGCGCCGCTTCTGGGACACACCATCCGCGATGAGACGGATTTCGAGCGTCACGTCGACTACATCCACTTCAATCCGGTCAAGCACGGCCTCGTCGCGCGCGTACGCGACCGGCCGCATTCATCGTTTCACCATTACGTGCGGCGTGGGGTACTGCCTGAGGATTGGGCCGGCGATTTCGGGCAAGGCCGCGGAAATTCGGTGAACGGCCGTAGTCGTAGCCCGGGTTGAGCAGAGCGAAAGCCGGGGGCCAATGTTGCCATATGATCCCGGATTTCGCTGGCGCTCAATCCGGGCTACGCTCGCTTTTGATCGCGGCACTTGGGCTTGCCCGATATTTTTTTTGGATAAGTTCGTGCGGGCGGCCTACCCCGGATTTCGCCGTGCTCAATCCGGGCTACGAACCGCACACCCTGCCGCCCTTCACAGCCCATCCGCATTGCGGATCAGCCGCCGGTAGAAGCGGATCATCTCGGCATAGTTCTCAATCGAGATGCGCTCATTGGTGCCGTGAAAGCGTGTGAGGTCCTGCGGCGTCGCGCGCACCGGCGAGAAACGGAAGATGTTGTCCGCAATGCCGATGAAGTGGCGCGAGTCGGTCGCGGCGATCATCAGTCCCGGCGCAACGACCGTCTCGGGAAAGACCTCGCGGATGGTGCGCGCCAGCATGGCGTAACCTTCGCTCTGCATCGGCGTGACCGACGACGGCTCGCTGTTGAACGAATCCGGCTTGATCGTGATGCCACCGTCGTCGATTGCCCCGCGCGTGTGCGCGATGACGCTCGCCTGCGTGTCGCCGGGCAGCAGGCGGAAGTTGACCGTCGCCTCGGCCCGTCCCGGCAGGACGTTGTCCTTGTTGCCGGCGCTGACGATGGTGAGCGCGGTCGTGGTCCGCAGCATCGCGTCGGTGCTGGCGCTCTTTGCCAGCTCGCGCTGGACGAGCGGGCCGAACAGCCGGAGGTTCGAAAACAGCACCCGGTTCATGCCCTGCATCTCGGGCGCAAGCGTCTCGAACATGTCGCGCGCGACGCCGCGGAGCGCGGGCGGGAAGCTCCGATCCTCCAGGCGCGCCAGCGCCGCGCTCATCATGCCGATCGCGCTGCGGCGTGGCGGCATCGAGGAGTGGCCGGGCGTCGTGGAGAGTTCGAGGAGGAGCGTCACGTAGCCCTTTTCGGCGACACCGATCAGCGCGGCAGGCTTCTCGAGGCCCGGAATGGCTCGCTCCATCACCAGCAGGCCTTCGTCGAGCACGAAAGCGAGCCGCACATTGCGCGCGGCGAGCAGCTCCGCGATGGCCTTGGCGCCGCGCCGGCCGGACACTTCCTCGTCGTGTCCGAAGGCAAGATAGATCGTGCGGCGCGGCCGCAAGCCCTGCGCGGCGAGCGCCTCGACCGCCTCCATGATGGAATAAAGGTTGCCCTTGTTGTCCCAGGCGCCGCGGCCCCAGATAAAACCGTCGCGGATCAGGCCGTCGAACGGCGGGGCTTCCCAGTCCCTCTCGGTGCCGGGCGCAACCGGCACGACATCCTGGTGCGCCAGCAGCAGGATCGGCGCGGCCGATGGGTCGCTCCCCTCCCAGGTGTAGAGCAGGCTGTAGCTCCCGACGGCCTCGCGCTTGAGCGTGCGATGCGCATTCGGAAAACTCCGCTCGAGATGGGCATGGAGCGCCGTGAACTGATCGGCGTTCTGGTCCGGCGCGAGGAAGTTCGCGATCGTCTGGAAGCGCACGGCAGCGGCGAGACGCTGCGCCGCGTTTTGTTCGTCGACAGGCTCAGGGGTGACCGCCAGAACGGCGATCTGGCGCGAACCGGTCAGCGCGGTGTTGAGCCCGATGGCCGTTACGACAACGACAAGGATCAGCACAACGAGAAGCGCGGCGTATTTCAGGAGCCGCCACATTTGCCGGCCGGGACTACATCCCGCCGCGATTGCGGATCGCCGCCAGGTGCTCGTTGATCCGGAACACCATCAGGACGAACTCCGCCGCGATGCGGGCGGCCAAAATGCCGACCAGCATTCCGGCGAAGCTCGCGATCGCCGTGAACGCGCCCGCGATTGGGTTGAACGCGAGCGTGCCGAGCGCGGTCACCAGTCCTGACAGCCCGGCGAGGATCACGATCACGACCACCAGCCAATAGAACAGCTTGATGATGGAGGGCGTGATGAACCGCTCCCACTGGAACAGGTCGCCGATATAGAACATGACCTTCTCCGTCGCCCGAGTCGCGGTGTCCGGCTCGCGCGAGACTGCATGCGCCAATGGCGATGTCAATGCGGCGTGCGGCGGGGCGCTAACGGGCGCCTCTCACCGGCGATTAAACCTGAAAGCCAGCGAAGGTCACCGAAGCGGGGGCCCCACGATTTGCATGTGGTGCCCTGCCATGAGCTTCTGATTCGTGTCGCTATCGACACCCTGCCGCGCCGCAAACATCATCTCGAACCCGCCGGGCGTCACACCGAACAGCAACACACCGGGCTCAGTCCCGACGTTCTGAAACGTGTGCGGAGTTTTGCGAGGAATGAAGACGAAGGACCCGGCGGGCGCGCTTACGACACGTTCGCCCAGTTTGAAGTTGAATTGGCCGCTCTCAACGTAACAGAACTCTGCTTCCATTCCGTGTAAGTGCGTCGGAGGACCGCTCTTCGGGGCAATGGTCTGACGAAAGATACCGAGCACGCCGCCAGTTTGCTCGGCGGTCGCCAGCAGTTCGGTGACATCCGCCTCTCTGCCCTGTTGGCCGCTGTATCGGGGTGCTTGGCCCGGCAAGACGATGAATGCCTCCGCCTCTGCGGCTACCGGAGATGCGGAGGGCAGCGCGAGGAGGATCACTGCGGCGGCAAGACAATGCACAAGGCCGAAACGAGTCTTCCTAAGTTTGGCTTGCATGGCAACCTCGTCTGTGTGGCGCGGTCATTTCTGCTTCAGAACGAACAGCCTAGGCGCAAATTTCGTTTCCTCATAGCGGGTACGGCCAGCGTTGCGGCGCATCGCCCGCACCCGCATTGACGCCCCCAAGCTCCTCCGTCTAGGGAACAGGCGTCGTTTTCGAGGGGCAGCGCGCCGTGCCGAAGTATTATTTCGAGGATTTTTCACTCCGCTGGACGGCGCAATATGGGCCGCGCCGTGTCACGCGCGAGGAGATCATCGGCTTTGCGGCGCAATACGACCCGCAGCCGATGCATCTCGACGAGGAGGCGGCTCGCCACACCATGCTGGGCGGGCTCGCGGCCTCGGGGTGGCATTCCTGCTGCATCATGATGAAGCTGATCGCGGACGGATTGCTGCTCGACACCGCCTCGATGGGCGCGCCCGGCATCGATGAGGTGAAGTGGCTCAAACCCGTGCGTCCGGGCGACAGCCTGACGGTGCAGGGCAGCGTGCTGGACGCGCGCGCCTCGCAGAGCAAGCCGGACCGCGGCTTCGTCAAGTTCCTGTGGGAGGTGTTCAACGATCGCGGCGAGTGCGTGATGACGCTGGTCTGTCCGCAGATGATCTTGCGGCGACATCCGGGAGTGCCCGCATGAGGTACTTCGACGACATCAATGTCGGCGACCGCATGGCGCTCGGCACGGTGACCTTCACGGCCGAGGACATCAAGACGTTCGCGGCGCAATACGACCCGCAGGAATTCCACATGGACGAGGCGGCCGCCGCAAGATCGCATTTCGGCGCGCTGTGCGCGTCCGGCTGGCACACGGTCGCGGCATGGATGAACCTGCGCGTACAATACGGCCGGCGCGAGGATGCCGAGCGCTCCGCGCGTGGTGAAGTCATTGCCAGGCTCGGTCCGTCGCCGGGATTCCGCGAACTGAAGTGGCTCAAGCCCGTCTATGCGGGCGACACGATTACGTATGCGTCCGAGGTGGTGGAAAAGCGCGTCACCAAAAGCCGTCCCGGCTGGGGGATCGTCTTTGCGAAGAACACCGGCACCAACCAGAAGGGCGAGCTGGTGATGTCCTTCATCGGCTCAGGCTTCGTCGAGCGGCGGCCGGGCGCCGCATGAGTGCCGCGGCGGACATCCTGCCGTCGGATGTTCGGCGCGATGAGCGCAAGGCCATGGGCGTCGCCTGCGGCGCACACGCGTTGCACGACGGTTACACCGACCTGATCTACGTCATGTTGCCGATCTGGCAGGCCGAGTTCGGATTGAGCTACGCGGCGATCGGGGCGCTGCGCGGCGCGTTCGCCGGCACCATGGCGGGATTTCAGATCCCGGCCGGCTTGCTGAGCGAGCGCCTCGGCGTGCCGCTGGTGCTCGCCTCCGGCACCGCGCTCGTCGGGCTGGGATATTGCCTTGCGCCATTCGTCGAGAGCTATACGGCGCTGATCGCGATGCTGCTCATCGCCGGTCTCGGCGCGAGCACGCAGCACCCGCTCGCCTCCGCACTGGTGGCGCGCGCATTTTCGGGATCGCGCTCGCTCTCGGCGCTCGGCACCTACAATTTCGCCGGCGATCTCGGAAAGATGGCGCTGCCGGCCGCGGGTGCGCTGCTCGTGGTGGTGCTGCCGTGGCGGGTCTCGCTGGCGCTCCTCGGAACGATCGGCCTGGTGGCGGCGATTGCGATCCTGCTCACCACGCCGCGCTACGCGGGTGACGTTGTGAAGTCTGCCGATGGCCAGCCCGATAAGGCGCAAGCCGGGCCTGCGGGCGGAGGCTTTCCCGTGCTGCTGTCGATCGGGATGATCGACTCGGCGACCCGCATGGGGTTTCTCACCTTCCTGCCGTTCCTGCTCACCGCCAAGGGCGCTTCGCTTCCGACCGTCGGGCTGGCGCTGACACTGGTGTTCGTCGGCGGAGCGGCCGGCAAGCTTGTCTGCGCCTGGATCGGAGCCCGCATCGGCGTCGTCGCAACGGTGTGGCTCACCGAAGGGTTCACCGCGCTCGGCATCCTGTTGCTGTTGCCGCTTCCGCTCGAACTTGGACTGGTGCTGCTGCCGCTGATCGGCGTCGCGCTCAACGGCACCTCATCGGTGCTCTATGGCTCCGTGCCAATGCTAGTGACGCCCGAGAGCCGCACGCGCGCGTTCAGCATTTTCTACACCGGCACCATCGGCTCCGGCGCGCTGGCGCCGATCCTCTATGGCTTTGCCGGCGATGCGCTGGGCGTGCCGCTTGCGCTCGGTCTCGTCTCCGGGATCGTGCTGTTGACCCTACCGCTCGTGCTCGCCATCAGGGGCCGGCTTGCCCAAGCCGCGGCGGCCGGACCCTGACGTCGGGATTCGCGTGATGCGCGGTCAGCGCCGGTAGTTCGGACGGCGCTGTCCCGAGCCGATGATCGGCGCGGCGGCGCTCTTGTGGCGGAAGCTGATCCGTCCACGCTGCAGGTCGTAAGGCGACATCTCGACCACGACCCTATCGCCGACGCCGGTGCGGATGCGGAATTTCCGCATCTTGCCGGCCGTGTAGGCGAGGATCTCATGGTCATTGTCCAGCTTCACACGGAAGTTGCCGTCAGGCAGCACTTCCGTGACCATGCCGTCGAATTCGAGCAGTTCTTCTTTCGCCATCCGTCTTCCTCCGTGTGTCTATTTAGCGCGAGTTGCGGGTTCCGTCACCGGCTTCGTGGCGGCGCGGCTCATGGGAGCGCATGAAGCCGACCGTCGCGATATTGTCCGGGTTGGCCGAGACCGCCGGGGCGTGAGCCTGCCCGTTGCGGCGCGGCTGACCCTGATGGCCGTGCTCGTTGCGCCGCTGCTGGCCGCCGTTGTCATTGCGGCGTTGCGGCTGGCCGTTGCGGCGCTGGCCGCCATTGTTGCGGCCATTGCGGGCATTCTGCTGCGGGCGGTGATGCTTGGCGGGAGCCCGCTCGGCGGCCTGCGGGTTCGCACGGCGGTCGGTGACGTCGAGCTTGATCTGGATCAGCTTCTCGATGTCGCGCAGGAACGCCCGCTCTTCATTGTCGCAGAACGAGATCGCGACGCCTTCGGCGCCGGCGCGCGCGGTGCGGCCGATGCGGTGCACATAGCTTTCGGGAATGTTCGGCAGGTCGTAGTTGATGACGTGGCTGATGCCGTCCACGTCGATGCCGCGCGCCGCGATGTCGGTCGCGATCAGCACCTTGAGCTTGCCGGAGCGGAACGAGCCGAGCACGCGCTCGCGCTGGTTCTGCGATTTGTTGCCGTGGATAGCCTCGGCCGAAATGCCCGCGTGGTGGAGGCT
>JAXDOA010000225.1:0-6709 GCA_034669125.1 Hyphomicrobiales bacterium | reverse complement strand
AGCCGCGGCGTTGAAGTGTCGTGGGGCGAGCCGTATTTCCTCGATTACCGGCTGGCGTTCGGCATCGATGCCATCGCCAAGCAGGTCGATTACTCGTCGTATTACACCAACCGGCAGGAGACGATCGGCGGCGGCTTCCGTTTCGGCATTCCGCTGCGCGAGGACCTCGCCATCCAGCTGCGCTATTCGGCGTATCGTCAGACGATCGACCTCGATCAGGTCCTGCGCAACTGTAACAACGTCAATCCGAATTTCGGGCTCGATCCGTCGAGCCCGAGGACATATCCGACGAGCGCTGCATTCGGGACGACACCCGCGACGACGCCGCCCGCGGGCTATACGGGTCTTGCCAACTGCTTCGCCGATGGCGAGGCTTCCGCGGCGACCAAGCAATTGGTCGACTCCGGGCCGGCCATCGTTTCGCTGGCCGGTTACAGCGTCATCTACAACACGGTCGACAACAACCGGAACCCGACGCGCGGCGTACTCGCCGAAATGCGCCAGGATTTCGCCGGCCTCGGTGGCGACGTGAACTTCATCCGCACCGTCGGCGACGCGCGCATGTATTACGAGATTATGTCCGATATCGTGTCGGTGCTGCATCTGCAGGCCGGTCACGTCACCGGATGGGGTAGCAAGGATCTGCGCATGCTGGATCATTTCCAGATGGGTCCGAACCTCGTGCGCGGCTTCCAGACCGCCGGCATCGGGCCGCGCGACATGACGCCGGGTACGTCGGGCGATGCGCTCGGCGGCACGATGTACTGGGGCGCGTCGGTCGAGGCGCAGTTCCCGATCTTCGGCGTCCCGAAGGATTTCGGCGTGAAGGTCGCGCTCTTCGCCGACGCAGGTTCGGTGTGGGACTACAGGGGGCCGCGCGTGTTCCCGTCGACCGGGACATCGGTCACCACGATCGATCCGTTCACCGGAAAGGACACCGACGCAATGACCGTCCGCTCGTCGGTCGGCGCCGGCCTGATCTGGGATTCGCCGTTCGGACCGATCCGCATCGATTACGCCTGGCCGCTCACCAAGGATCCGAACGACCGGGTGCAGCAGCTGCGTTTCAGCGGCGGCACGAAGTTCTAAATCCGAGCCCCGCCACGGCCAAGGTGGCATGACCGAGCCTCGTTTCTTCGAGCGCCCCGAGGGGCTCACCGCGCAAGAGATCGCGGCGCTGACCGGCGCCGTGTTGCGCGGATCGGCGGATCGGCGGATCGGCGGCATCGCGCCGCTCGACCGGGCATCGCCGCTCGACCTGTCGTTCATGCAGAGCCCGAAATATCTTTCGCAGTTCACCGCGACGCAGGCGGGCATCTGCCTCACCACGGAGAAATTTGCCGCGAATGCCCCGGCGCACATGGCGGTGCTGGTCACGCCCGCGCCTTACCGCGCATTCGTCGCGGTCGCGCAGAAGCTCTATCCGGGCGCGATGCGGCCGTCCTCGCTGTTCGAGGCGAGCGGGGTGTCGCCGACCGCGCTGGTGCATCCTTCGGCGCGGCTCGAATCCGGGGTTGTGATCGACCCCGCTGCGGTGATTGGGCCGCGTGCCGAGATCGGCGCCGGCAGCATAATCGCGCCGGGGGCCGTGATCGGCCCGGACGTGCGTATCGGACGCGGCTGCGTGATCGGTGCTTCCGCGACGATCGTGCATGCGCTGATCGGGGACCGCGTGATCATCCATGCCGGGGCGCGCATCGGGCAGGACGGCTTCGGCTATCTGCCGGGCGCTGCCGGCCATGGCAAGGTGCCGCAGGTCGGCCGCGTGATCATCCAGGACGGCGTCGAGATCGGCGCCAATTCGACGCTCGACCGCGGTGCGATCCGCGACACCGTGATCGGGGAGGGGACCAAGATCGACAACCTCGTCCAGATCGCGCACAACGTCGAGATCGGGCGGCATTGCGTGCTGGCCGCGTATACCGGGATCTCCGGGAGCTGCTCGATTGGAGACTATGTCATGATGGGCGGACGGGTCGGAGTTACCGACAACATCACGATCGGTGCCGGCGCGATGATCGCGGCCGGCAGCGGCGTCATGTCGAACGTTCCAGCCGGCGAGAAATGGGGCGGCGCGCCTGCCCAGCCGGCGCGCGATTGGCTCAAGGCCAATGCCGCGCTACGACGCCTCGCGCGGCGCGGTAGAGCCGATGGGGACAACGAATGAGCGGTACGACCATCGAGGCTGCCGGGGTCAAGGAAATCCTTGAAGCGCTGCCGCACCGCTATCCGTTCCTGATGGTCGACCGCGTCATCGAGATCAAGGGTGATGAATCCGCGATCGGCATCAAGAACGTGACGTTCAACGAACCGCAATTCATGGGCCACTTTCCCGGTCAGCCGGTGTTTCCCGGCGTGCTGATGATCGAGGGCATGGCGCAGACCGCGGGCGTGATGTGCATCGCCTCCGGGGTCGTCGGCAAGGCGAAGGCGGTCTATTTCATGACCATCGACAAGGCCAAATTCCGCAAGCCGGTCGGGCCCGGCGATGTGATCGAGTATCACATGAAGAAGAAAACCCGGCGCAAGACCATGTGGTGGTATCAGGCCGAGGCCAGGGTGGCGGGCGAGCTCGTCGCTGAGGCGGAAGTCGGCGCGATGCTGATTGAAGCGTGACGATAGAATGCTCGCTATCGACCCTTCAGCGAAGATTGCCCCGAGCGCCGTCATCGGCAACGATGTCGAAATCGGCCCCTATTGCGTGGTGGGGCCGACGGTGGCGATCGGCGACGGATGCAAGCTCGTCGCGCAGGTGCATATCGCCGGACACACCACGATCGGGCCAGGCACGACGATCTATCCATTCGCCTCGCTCGGCACACCGCCGCAGTCGGTGCACTATCGGGGCGGGCCGACCAAGCTTGTGATCGGTGCGCGCTGCCAGCTCCGCGAGAGTGTCACTATCAATATCGGCACCGAGGACGGCGGCGGCACGACGACAGTCGGCGACGAATGCTTTCTGATGGTTGGCGCGCATGTCGGGCACGATTGTCAGGTCGGCCGCAACGTTATCATCGCCAACAACACCATGCTGGGCGGGCACTGCCACGTCGGTGATTACGTGTTCCTTGGCGGTCACTGCGCCATCCACCAGAACGTCCGCATTGGCGAAAGCGCGATGGTTGCTGGCTACTCGGCTTTTGCCGACGATGTCATTCCGTTTGGTTTTGTGCTGCAGCCGGTTGCCCGGCTCGCCGGCGTCAATGTGGTCGGGATGCGCCGCCGCGGTGTCGGCAAGGACGCGATCCGCGCGGTGCAACAGACCTATGGGTTGCTGTTCGAAGATGAAGGCGAAGGCGAATTCGCCGCGCGCATTGAGCGCGCGGAGCAGCAATTCGGCAGCGTGCCCGAGGTCGCCCGGATCGTCGCATTCCTGCGCGCCGGCAAGCGCCGGCCGATCATGCTCGCCAAGGTCCGCGGACGGCGCGACACCGAGGCCGGATAGCGAAAGACGCACGGGTCATCGAGATGCCGGAGGCAACTTCCCGCGACGTGGAAGACACAAGCCCGCTCGCGATGATTATTGGCGGCGGCTCGATTCCAATGGCGGTTGCCGAGGCGGTCACGCGGCGCGGGCGGGGCGTCGTGCTGTTTCCGGTGCGTGGCTGGGCCGATCCGGCGGCGGTCGAGAAGTTCAAGCATTACTGGATTCCACTGGCGCAGGCCGGACGTTTCCAACGCCACGCGCGCGCGGAAGGGTGCCGCGATGTCGTGTTCGTCGGCACGGCGTTGCGGCCGCCGCTGCGCGCGTTGCGGATCGACTGGCTGACCTTGCGCTTGCTTCCGCGAATCGTGCGGGCGTATCGCGGCGGGGATGATCATCTGATCTCAGGCGTCGCAAGTGTGTTCGAAGATTACGGATTTCGCATCGTCGCCCCGCACGAGGTGGCGCCGGAGATTCTCATGCCCGAGGGGGCGGCCGGAAGCCGCGTGCCGTCAGAGCGCGACCGTGCGGACATCGCGCGCGCACTTGCGTTGCTTGAGGCAACCGGACCGTTCGACATGGGACAGGCGGCGGTCGTTGCCGGCGGTCATGTGCTGGCGGTCGAAGCCGCGGAAGGCACCGACGCGATGCTCGCACGCATCGCCGAGCTTCGCGCGCGGGGACGTATCGCGACGCCCCGCGGCACGGGCGTGTTGGTGAAGGCGCCGAAACCGCAGCAGGACCGCCGCTTCGATCTGCCGGCGATCGGTCCGCGTACGGTCGAAGAGGCCGCGCGCGCGGGGCTCGCCGGCATCGCGGTCGTCGCGGGCGGCACGATCGTTGCTGAGCCGGCCGCGGTCGCTGCGGCTGCCGACACGGCGAAGATCTTCGTGGTCGGGATTCCGGCCCAAGCCAAGCCATGACGGCGCTCAAGCTCGCGTTGGTCGCGGCCGAAGAGTCCGGCGACGTGCTCGGCGGCGCGCTGATGGCGGCGCTGAAGGCGCAGCATCCCGACACGTCGTTTGGCGGCGTCGGCGGACGCGCGATGGAGAGCCAAGGAATCCAAAGTCCGTTCGATATCGCCGGCCTCTCGATCATTGGTGTCGCGTCAATTCCCCGAAAGCTGCCGCTGATCCTGCGGCGTATTCGCGAGACTGCCGACGCCGTGATCGCGGCCAAGCCCGATGCGCTGATCATCATCGACAGCCCCGAGTTCACCCATCGCGTCGCGCGCCGTGTGCGCAAGGCGGCGCCGACGATCCCGATCATCAATTATGCGCCGCCCACGGTGTGGGCGTGGCGGCCGGGACGGGCGCGCGCGATGCGCGCCTACGTCGATGAGGTGCTGGCAATCCTGCCGTTCGAGCCGGCGGCGTTCGCGCGGCTTGACGGTCCGCACTGCACCTATGTGGGGCATCCGCTCGCCGAGCGCATCGGCGATTTGCGGCCGTCTGCCGAAGAGGCACGGCGGCGGAACGCCGATCCGCCGGTGGTGCTGGTCCTGCCGGGCAGCCGCGGCAGTGAAATCCGCCGCCTTGCCGCCATTTTCGGCGCTGCCATCGCCGACGCGGCCGAACGTGGCGGGCCATTCGATCTGGTGTTGCCGACGCTGCCGCATATCGCCACGCAAGTCGCTTCCGCGACCGCAAGCTGGCCGCTGCGCCCGCGTATCGTCACCGGTGCGGATGAGAAACACGCCGCGTTCCGCAGCGCGCGTGCCGCGCTCGCAGCGTCCGGCACCGTGACGCTCGAACTCGCGCTCGCGCGGGTGCCGATAGTCGCGGCCTATCGCATCCCCGCATGGGAGGGCGCACTGTTCCGCATGCGGGCCAGCATCGACACCGTGATCCTGGCCAATCTCGTGCTCGGCGAGAACGTGGTGCCGGAATATCTCCAGTCGCAATGCACGGCCGACGGCCTTGCGGCCGGGCTCGTGTCCATTCTTGCCGAATCGCCGCAACGTCAGCGCCAGCTCGAAGCGTTTGGGCGGCTAGATACGATCATGGGTATTGGCGGCGAGCCGCCCAGCGCCCGCGCGGCGCACGCAGTGCTCGAATTGATCGCCCGCCGCGGTGCGTCCGGCGCCCTACCATCCTCAGCCGGTTCATGTTAACCGCACCCCTGTCACAGCACCTTCGGGACATGCCCAAAACATCCAGCGCCAAGAAAACGTCCGGCAAGCGCGCGGTTCCCATCCGCGCCGCGATCACGGCTGTACACGGGCATCTGCCGGATTACGTGCTCGGCAATGCCGAGCTTGCCGACCTGGTCGATACCTCGGATGCCTGGATCACCGAGCGCACCGGCATCAAGGAACGGCGCATCCTCAAGGGCAAAGGGCTCGGCACCTCGCACATGGGCGCGGAAGCCGTGCGCGGGCTTCTGGAAAAATCCCGCACGCTGCCGAAGGACGTCGACCTGCTGATCTGCGCGACCACGACGCCGGACTTCGTGTTTCCATCGAGCGCGAACCTGATCTGCGACATGGTCGGCATCCGCAACGTCGGTTCGTTCGACGTGCAGGCGGCGTGCTCGGGCTTCCTGTATGCGCTCACCATCGCGAAGCAGTTCATCGAGAACGGCACGGCGCGCAAAGTTATCGTCGTCGGTGCCGACAAGATGTCCTCCATCATCGACTACACCGACCGCGCCACCTGCGTGATATTCGGCGACGGCGCCGGCGCCGTGCTGCTCGAGCCCTCGAAGAACGGCCACGGCATCCGCGACACGCTGATCCGCGCGGACGGCGCCGGCATGCCGCATCTGCACCAGAAGGCGGGCGGCAGCCGCATGCCACCGACCGCCGAAACGGTCGCCAAGCGGCTGCACTACGTGCATCAGGAGGGCGCGGCGGTCTACAAGTTCGCGATCGCCCGCATGGCGGAAGTCTCGATGGAGTTGATGCTGCGCAACAAGCTCAATCCCGCCAAGATCGACTGGCTGGTGCCGCACCAGGCCAACAAGCGCATCATCGAGGCGACCGCCGAGCGCATGGGCCTGCCGATGGAGCGCGTGATGATGACGATCCACAAGTACGGCAACACCACCGCCGCCACGATCCCGCTTTGCCTGTGGGACTACGAGCCGCGCCTGAAGGAAGGCGACCGGCTGCTGATGGCGGCGTTCGGCGGCGGATTCACCTGGGCAGGGGCCTATGTGACCTGGAGCTACGATGGCGCAACCTGAACGCGCAGAGCCCGCTTGCCAAAGCGGCGATTCTCTCCAAAATCACCTCGGCTGACGGCGCACCCCGGGGCCAGGGACGCCGGATCGCATTTTGGGGCA
>JAXDOA010000224.1:0-15472 GCA_034669125.1 Hyphomicrobiales bacterium | reverse complement strand
CTAATCCGGCACGACGCCGCCCACGTGATGGCGGAAGCGGTGCAGTCGTTGTGGCCGGGCACCCAGGTCACCATCGGACCGGTGATTGAGAACGGCTTCTACTACGACTTCTTCCGCAATCAGCCGTTCACGCCCGAGGATTTCTCGGCCATCGAAAAGAAAATGCGCGAGATCGTCGCCCGCGACAAACCCTTTACCAAGGAAGTGTGGTCGCGCGAGGAGGCGAAGAAAGTTTTCCGCGACAAAGGCGAAGGCTTCAAGGTCGAGCTGATCGACGCGATCCCCGAGGACCAGTCGCTGAAAATCTACAAGCAGGGCGACTGGTTCGACCTCTGCCGCGGCCCGCACATGACCTCGGTCGGCAAGGTCGGCAACGCGTTCAAGCTGATGAAGGTCGCGGGCGCCTACTGGCGCGGCGATTCGAACAATCCGATGCTGACGCGCATCTACGGCACCGCCTTCGCCAAGCAGGAAGACCTCGACGCCTATATCCGGCAGATCGAGGAAGCCGAGAAGCGCGACCACCGCAAGCTCGGCCGCGAGCTCGATTTGTTTCACTTCCAGGAGGAAGGCCCGGGCGTCGTGTTCTGGCACGCCAAGGGCTGGTCGCTGTTCCAGTCGATCATCGCCTACATGCGCCGCCGTCTCGAAGGAGACTACGACGAGGTGAACGCGCCGCAAATGCTCGACAAGTCGTTGTGGGAGACCTCGGGGCATTGGGGCTGGTTTCGCGAAAACATGTTCGCCGCGCAGTCCGCGGGCGATGAGGCCGAGGACAAGCGCTGGTTCGCCATCAAGCCGATGAACTGCCCGGGCCACGTGCAGATCTTCAAGCATGGGCTGAAAAGCTATCGCGACCTGCCGATACGCATGGCCGAGTTCGGCATCGTGCACCGCTACGAGCCGTCCGGTGCGCTGCACGGGCTGTTGCGCGTGCGCGGCTTCACGCAGGACGACGCGCACATCTTCTGCACCGAGGAGCAGATGGCCGACGAGTGCCTCAAGATCAACGACCTGATCCTCTCGGTCTACGCGGACTTCGGCTTCACGGCGGACCTTGTGGTGAAGCTCTCGACGCGGCCGGAGAAGCGCGTCGGCTCGGATGCCTCGTGGGATCACGCCGAGGACGTGATGGGACGCGTGCTGAAGCAGATCGCCGACCAATCCGGGGGCAAGATCAAGACCGCGATCAATCCGGGCGAAGGCGCGTTCTACGGACCGAAGTTCGAGTACGTGCTGCGCGATGCGATCGGTCGCGACTGGCAGTGCGGCACCACGCAGATGGACTTCAACCTCCCCGAACGCTTCGGCGCGTACTACATCGACGCGCATGGCGAGAAGAAGCAGCCCGTGATGGTGCACCGCGCGATCTGCGGCTCGCTCGAGCGCTTGATCGCCCTGCTGATCGAACATCATGCCGGCCATTTCCCGCTCTGGCTGGCGCCGAAGCAGATCGTGGTCGCCACGATCACCTCGGATGGCGACGATTACGCACGCGAGGTGCTCAAGGCCGCCAAGCGGCTCGGCCTGCGCGCCGATCTCGACCTGCGCAACGAGAAGATCAACCTCAAGGTCCGCGAGCACTCGTTGCAGAAGCTGCCGGCGCTGCTCGTGGTCGGCCGCAAGGAAGCCGAGACGCGCGCCGTCTCGATCCGCCGCCTCGGCTCGGAGAAGCAGACCGTGATGCCGCTCGACGCGGCGCTCGCGGCGCTTGCCGACGAAGCGGTACCGCCGGACGTGAAGCGGCTGCGCGCAGCCGCGTGAGCTACTCCGCGGCGGCCTCGATCCCGAGCGGCCAGCTCGACGCGCGCTTCGGGCGCGTGAGCGTCGCGATGAAGCGCTCGGCCCAATGCGCGATGTCGTTGCGGGTGAGCGTCCCGAGCAGCGTCTTGTGGCGCGCGCGGCGCTCCTCCAGCGGCATCCCGAGCGCGCGATCGATCGCGCTCGCCACCGCCTCGGTGTCGTAAGGATTGACCAGCAGCGCTTCCTTGCACTCATGCGCGGCGCCGGCGAAGCGCGACAGCACCAGCACGCCCGGATCCTCCGGGTCCTGCGCGGCGACGTATTCCTTGGCGACGAGGTTCATGCCGTCGCGCAGCGGCGTCACCAGCCCGGCGCGCGCCCCGCGATAGAAGCCCGCAAGCGCGGTGCGGCTGTAGGCGCGATTGACGTAACGGATCGGCGTCCAGTCGGCCTCGCCGTAGGCGCCGTTGATGCGGCCCGCCGCCTGGCTGACCATCTGCTCCATCGCCAGGTATTCGGGGATTTCGCTGCGGCTCTTCGGGGTGATCTGCAGATAGGTCACCTTGCCGCGCCAGTCCGGGTAGCTGCGCAGGAACTGGTCATAGGCATCGAGCCGCAGGTTGAGCCCCTTGGAGTAGTCGAGCCGGTCGACCCCGATGATCATGGCGCGGCCGGCGAGGCTGCCGATGACGTTCTGCACGAAACTCGACTTGATCGCGCGCCGCGCAGTCTTGGCGAAATGCTCGGTCTCGATCCCGACCGGAAACGCATCGACGCGCACCTCGCGATCGCCGACCGGGAAAGAGAAGTCGCGGTTGTGCAGGCCGCATTCGCGCGTGAGATAGCGGGTGAAGTTGAAGGCGTCGTCGCCGGTCTGGAAGCCCACGAGGTCGTATTCGGTGAGCGTCGGGATCAGCCGCTCATGGCCGGGCAGCGCGGTCAGCACCTCCGGCGGCGGACAGGGGATGTGCAGGAAATAGCCGATGCGATTGCGGTGCCCGCGCGCCCGCAACATGCTTGCAAGCGGGATCAGGTGATAGTCGTGGACCCAGACGAGGTCGTCGGGGCGCAGGATCTTGTCGAGCTCGGTCGCGAAGTGCTCATTGACCCGCATGTAGCCGGACAGATCGCGGCGCGAGAATTCGGCAAGGTCGAAGCGGTAGTGCAGCACCGGCCACAGCACGCGGTTGGCAAAGCCGTTGTAATATTCCTTGTAATCCTCCGCCCCGAGGCTGGTCACCACATAGTCGATGTTGTCGTGGCGAACCGTGCTCGTCTCGGCCGCCTCGCCTTTGCGGGCGATCTTGCCGCTCCAGCCGAACCACACGCCTTCGCGATGCCGCAACGCGGCTTGAACGGCCACTTCGAGGCCGCCTGCCCGCCCGTTCGACTTGCCGTCCGGGACGGCTACGCGATTGGAGACTACGACGAGCCGCGCCAATAGCGATCCTCCCAGCTTTTCGACAGCCGGATCGCGCTCAAGATGATGCCGGCCATCGAATAAGTTTGCGGAAAATTGCCCCAAAGTTCTCCCGTCACCGGGTGCACATCCTCCGACATCAGCCCGTAACTGTTGCGCAGCTTGAGCGCGTCGATGAACATGTCGCGCGCGTCCTCCTTGCGGCCGATCGCCCACAACGCATCGACCAGCCAGAAACGGCAAATCAAAAAGGCCGTCTCGGGTAATCCGAAATCGTCGGCACTGGTGTAGCGCATAACGTTCAGATCGCGCTTAAGTTCACGCTCTATGGCGTTGACCGTAGAGACAAAACGCGGGTCCGAGGCCTCCACGGCGCCGAGTTCGGGCAGCAATAGCACGCTGGCATCGAGATCGTCGGACCCGAACGCGGCGGTGAATGCCTGGCGCGCCGGATTCCAGGCCTTCTCCATCATTTCGCGATGAATCCTCGCCGCGTGCTCGCCCCAATAGGCCGCGCGATCGTCGAGCCCGAGATGCGCCGCGATCGCCTCAAGCCGCTGGCAGCCGGCCCAGCACATGGCGACCGAATGCGTGTGGATGCGCTTGCGCCCGCGGTACTCCCAAATTCCCGCATCCGGCACGAATGCCAGTTCGGCCGCCTTTTCGCCGAGCGGCTCGAGGCGCCGGAACAGGTTCTCGCTGCCCATGCGCGGCAGGCGGCGGTCGAAGAACATCGGCGTCGCCGCAAGGATCGCGCTGCCATAAGTGTCGTGCTGGTTCTGCGCCACCGCCGCGTTGCCGATGCGCACCGGGCCGTCGCCGCGATAGCCCTTCAGGTCGGCGACGACGCGCTCTTCCAGCGGGTCGGTCGAGACGATGCTGTAGACCGGCTGAAGCTCTCCGGTTTGCCCGGCCACGATGGTCAGGATGTAATGGATGTAGTTTTCCATGGTGCGGGTCGCACCGATGCGGTTGAGGGCACGGACGACGAAATAGGCATCGCGCAGCCAGCAGAACCGGTAATCCCAAGTGCGTCCCGATCCCGGCGCTTCGGGGATCGATGTGGTATGCGCCGCGATGATCGCGCCGGTCTCCTCGAAGGCCGAGAGCTTCAGCGTGATCGCGGCGCGGATCACGGCGTCCTGCCACTCGTACGAGATGCCGAGCCGGCGGATCCATTCCTGCCAGTGGTCGCGCGTGCGATCGGCGAACTCCCGGCAGGTGTTGGCGAGGTCGCCCTCGAACGGCGTGTCGGCGCCGAACACCAGATGCAGCGGACGCGACAGCACGAACGGGGATTCGCGGTCGATGTAGGCGAGCGGCGCATCGGAGGTCAGCCGGATCGTTTCGCCGCCGGTATAGCGGATGTGGTTGCTGCCGAAGGCCCGCTGCATGTTCGCCTGGCCGTGGCCCGAGGTCGGGCGGAAGCGGATCGTGATGCGCGGCAGGCCTGCGATCGGCTCGATGGTGCGCATCAGCTGGGGCGGGCGAAACGTGCGTCCGAATTGTTCGAAGCGCGGCGCGAAATCGGTGATGCGCACCGCGCCGCCCTGACTGTCGGTCAGCACGGTCGTTACGAGCGCGGTGTTGCGCACATATTCCGAATGCGCCGACACGAAGCCGTCGAGCACGACATCGGTAAAACCCTTCTCTTCGTCATCGGCAAGCAGCCGGCAGAACACCGGATCGCTGTCGAAACGCGGGAAGCACCACCACACGATCCGCGCCAGCGGATTGACCAGCGCGGTGGTCCGCCCATTGCCGATGACGGCGAGATCGAGGTTCTGCTGAGCAACCGCGGCGTTGACGGTCTGGTGGACGTTCATCGCTTCTCCTTGCCGGCTCGCACCATCTCGGCAATCCAGCGCCGCACGGCCGCGGGCGTCTCGAACATGCCGGCGATGCCCTGCATTTCACGGCCGACCGAGAAGCCGACCCCATCGAACTCGGGCATGACGTCGAACGCGGCTTCATCCGTCACGTCGTCGCCGATGAAGATCGGCCGGCGCCCCTTGAACGGTTCGTGCTGCATCAATTCGCGTACCGCCGTACCCTTGTTGAAGGACGGCTGCTTCACCTCGACGACGGATTTCCCAGGCAGGATTTCCAGCCGCGCCGACGTGAAGCGCGCACATACCGCGCTCACCGCATCGCGCACCTCATGACCGAGATGCGGGACCTGCCGGTAGTGGATGGCGATCGAATAGCCCTTGTCCTCGATCAACACCCCCGGCCTGTCGTCGGCGATGCCGGCGATCTCCGCCTTGAGCTGCGGATCGAGGAAAGTCGTCGTGCGGCGCACCGTGCCGTCGGCCTGACGCAATTCGGCGCCGTGAACCGCGATGCTCGGGAGTTTCAGCGGCGCGAAGAACAAATCGAGTTCGGCGAGCGGCCGGCCGCTCACGAACGCCAGCGCCCCGCCGACGCGTTTCGCCAGCAGTTCGAGCGCCACCGTCAGATCGGGCGGAACCACGACCTCGAGCGGCGTCGGCGCGAGGTCGAGGATCGTCCCGTCGACATCGAGCAAAACGGCCCGGGAAGGCAGCGTAACGGCGTCAATGAACAATTCGCACTCCAAATTGTGACTTTTGATTGAATACACGCGGCGCGGCAACGCCCGCGAGGGGCCCGAAAGGACTAACGGGACAGGACTTCAATTTCCCGGTCGAAGCCTGGTTCCACTTTGAATTTGCCGTTGTAGACCTTGCCTTCGTTGCGGGCGACCACCGAATAGTCGCCTTCGGCCAGAATCACCTTGGGAAAGGCGCCGATCGCCTCTTTCACAATGTCGCCGCCGGGGGTGAGCACCGACCACTGCGTGTTGGCCAGCGCCTCGCCGCCGCGCTCGTTGACGAGTTTCAGGGTAATCACGGCCGCACGGTGGTTGACCACCACGTCGGTCAGCTTGCCGGATTGCACCCGGATGTCGGAGCGCACCGTCGCATTGCTGTCGCCGTAATTGGACACGACGTGATAGGTGCCTTCAGGCAGCAGCAGCACATCCGTGGTGGCGATGCCGGAGGCGAGCGGACGCTTGTCTCCGCCTTCGAACTGGCTGCCGCGAAAAACCTCGAACGTGATCTGGCCCGGAGGAATGCGGCTGTCGCCGACCCGCCCCTCGAAGCGCGCACCGCCGGCCACCAGTTCGAAGCTCTCGCGCACGGTTTCGGAGCGCAGCTGTACTTTCTTGGCCGCCGTCGCGAGCCCAAAGCTGACATGCACCACGTAGCCGCCGGGCGGCAGCACGAAGATCGGCGCGGCCGCGCGCTCCTCACGCAGCAGGCGGAAGACGCCGCCTGGATCGGGCTTGTCGGGATAGATGCGCCAGTGCAGCCCGCCGCTGATGCCGGGCGTCTCCTTGCCGAACCGCGCGCTCACCATGAGGGCCACTTGTCCCGCCGGCACCATCGGCACCGCCGGAATGGCGGCAGGCGGCGGCGCGGCCGGGGGTGCAGCTTGCGGCGGCGGCAGCGCGACCGGCTGAGCCGGCGGCGGCGCGAGCTGCAGTGGACTGGATGGGGTTTGCGGCGCGAGCACGCCCGATCCTGAGCCCGGCGGCATCAGGTTCTGGCTCGGCCCGATCGAGCCGGGCGGGCGCGGCACCGAGTCGAAGCCCGGCGGCGCCAGTTGCGCGAACGCCGCCCCCGACCAACCGATCGCCAACGCGCACGCCATGATCAGCGCCGCCACGCGTGGGCGGCCCCGCGGCGTGGGGGCGGTCGGCCTTGCAATCATGACCCCGTTTACCGCTGGAAATCGGGCGAATTCAAGCCGTTCACCGTGGTTTGTCACGATCACGGCGGCATGGTACGCGCAAATACCTGCGGAGCCGCGCATGCCTGACGCTATCGACCTGTTGAAGACCAGGCGGTCTGTGAAGCCGATCGAGCTCAACGGCCCGGGACCCGCGGCGGCCGAGCTCGACGCGCTGCTCACCGTTGCCTCTCGTGTGCCGGACCATGGCAAGCTCACGCCCTGGCGCTTCATCGTGTTCGACGGCGATGCACGGCACAAAGCCGGCGCCGCGATCGAGGCGATCTTCAAGGCGGATCACCCCGAGGCAACCGCGGACCAGATCGCATTCGAGCGCAACCGTCTGGCGCGCGCGCCGCTGGTGATCGCCGTGGTGAGCCGCGCCGCGCCGCATGTGAAGATCCCCGAATGGGAGCAGGTGCTCTCCGCCGGCGCTGCCGCGATGAACCTGGTGACCGCCGCGCATGCGCTCGGCTACGCGGCGAACTGGATCACCGAATGGTACGCCTACGATCGCCGCGTGCTCGACGCACTCGGCGTCGGCGCGAGCGAGAGAATAGCCGGCTTCGTCCATATCGGCCGGGCGGTAAAGCCGCCGGAAGATCGCCCGCGTCCGCCATTGCAAGACATCGTCACGCGATTCGGCAGTCAGGATTAGAACGCTCATGTTTTACACGACCGAGAAAAACGACCACGGCCTGCCGCACGATCCGTTCAAGGCGATCATCGCGCCGCGGCCGATCGGCTGGATCACCAGCATGAGCGCGAGCGGCGCGATCAATCTCGCGCCCTACTCATATTTCAACGGTATCAAGAGCCGCCCGCCGATGGTCATGTTCGCGAGCGAAGGCCGCAAGGACTCGCTGGAGTTCGTCGAGGAGACGAAAGAATTTGTCTGCAATCTCGCGACCTGGGATCTGCGCGATCAGATGAACCACACCTCCGCGCCCTACCCGCGCGGCGTGAACGAATTGACCGAGGCAGGCTTGACCCCCGCGCCATGCCGGTTGGTGAAGGTGCCGCGCGTCGCCGAAGCGCCGTGTGCGCTTGAATGCAAGTGGCTGCAGACCGTCGAGCTGAAGGATATCGACGGCCGTGCGATGGACGGCTGGGTGGTGTTCGGTCAGGTGGTCGGCGTGCACATCGACGAGCGCTACATCCGCAATGGCTTGCTCGACACCGCCGCAATGAAGCCGATCGCGCGCGGCGGCTATCACGACTATTCGGTACTGACGGAAAGCTTCACCATGCGGCGGCCGGCGAGTGTCGCCGACACGGTTGCGCCCGCTGCGGTGCGCGAAGCCGTCAAGGCCGGTTAGACGGAACTCCGGTTCCATCGCGGCGTTAACCGGTCGCCTGACCAGGCGGGCGACCTGCCTTTCACCATATCGGTGCGAAGCAATTGCGTGCGGGGCGCGATGCGCCAAATATTGCGTGAAAGGAAACGAACGTGTTCCACTTTCTGCGAGGCGGCGGACAGGATGGCGATCAGGCCGTGGACGTGGACGCGCACGCACCAGCCGAGACAGCCGCGCAACGGCCGAGCATCGGGCTCGTGCTCGGCGGCGGCGCCGCGCGCGGCTTTGCCCACATCGGTGTCATCCGCACGCTGATCGCCAAGGGATACACCCCCGACATCATCGCCGGCACCTCGATCGGCGCGGTCGTCGGCGGCTGTTATGCGGCCGGCAAGCTCGACGCTGTGGAGCAATGGGGCCGCAGTCTCACGCGGCGCAATCTGCTCAGCTACCTCGACCTGAATTTCAGCGGCTCGGGCCTGCTCAGCGGCGGGCGTCTGTTCGAGAAACTGACCGATGCTGTCGGCGAGATCGCAATCGATGAACTGCCGATCCGCTTCGCCGCGATCGCAACCGAGATCGGGACCGGCCACGAGATCTGGATCACACGCGGAAAGCTGGTCGACGCGCTGCGCGCCTCATACTCGCTGCCGGGCGTCTTTCCCGCCGTGCAGATCGGCGAGCGCTGGCTGATGGACGGCGCCCTGGTCAATCCCGTTCCGGTGTCGGCCGCGCGCGCACTCGGCGCCCGCGTGGTGATCGCCGTCAACGTCAACACCGACCTGTTCGGGCGCGGCACCACGATCCACGATCATGGCGCGGCAGCGAAAGCCGAGGTGCCGATCGAGGAAGAGGTCGCAAACCGCGGCCTGCTCGGACGGTTCGGCACGGAGAAAAGCGTCGCGCGCCGGTTCTTCGGCGGCGCCGGACGGCCCGGCCTCTCGACCGTGATGGTCGACGCGTTCAACGTGATGCAGGACCGCATCACACGCGCGCGGCTCGCCGGCGATCCGCCCGACGTGCTGATCAGCCCGCGGATCGGCCGCATCGGCCTGTTCGATTTCCACCGCGCCGAGGAAGCCATCACGATCGGCGCCGAAGCGGCCGAGAAGGCGCTCGAGCCGCTCGACGATATCGTGGCGGCGCTGGCGTAACTAAGCCGTCGCGATGTACTCGCGCAGCGCGTCGGCGTCGTGCACGACTTCCTCGATCCGGTATTTCACCACGTCTCCGATCGAGATGACGCCGACCAGACGGCCCTGGTCGACCACCGGCAGGTGGCGGAATTTGCCCTCGGTCATGCGCTCCATGATGGAGGCAATCGTGTCGGCCTCGGTGCAGGTCGTGACCTTGCGCGTCATGACAGCCCCGACGTTCTCGTCAAGCGCGGCCGGCCCGCGCTCGCTCAGCGTGCGCACAATATCGCGTTCGGACAGGATGCCCGCGACCCGATTGTCGGGACCGGTGACGATGATGGCGCCGATCCGGCGCGCGGCGAGAAGCTGGACGGCCGCGGTGAGATTTGCGGTCGGCACAATGGTGACGACGTCGCCGCCCTTGCGCGACAAGATTGCTTTGACTGTCATGGGCACCTCCTTGGAAAGCGCTCAAGCCGCAGATGCGTCAAACGTTCGTCGCCCTAACGTGCAGGGCGCCTGACGAACGGTTGACGTCCGTTGCTTGGCGCCGTGACTCGAAACGTAGGCCTGAAAGATGGCAGCCACAAGATCGTGTGGCGATTGGCCCCAACCGGTTAGTGCATCGTTGCCCGATCCGGCCCGCCGCCATGCGGCGCCGCCTTGACTGGATCGAACGCCGCGAACGCCAGCAGCCCGGCAAGGAAGCCGCCGATATGCGCCTGCCAGGCGATCGACTGCTCGCCGCCGTCGAGCGACAGCGATCCGATCCCGAACACGAGATTGAGCGCGAACCAGACGGCGAGAAATGTCAGCACGCGGGCATCGCGCAGCACCGCGCCGAGCGGCAGTGCGGGAACGCGGTAGGCCTCCGGGTCGTGCCGCCCGATCATTCCGAGCGGTCCGGAGCGCTGGAACGCAAAGCGCATCGACGCCGCCATGAAGCCCGAGATCGACGCCGAGGCGCCGACCATCGGGATAGCCGCATGGGCATGAAATGCCAGATGCATGGCGGCGCCCGCCGCCGCCGTCACGGCGAAAAAGGCGATGAAACGCAGCGCGCCGAAACGGCGCGCGACCGGCGTGCCGAAGGCGAGCAGCCACACGGCATTGAGTCCGAGATGCGCCCAGTCGCCATGGATCAGCGCATAGGTGACGAAAGTCCAGATCTGCGCGCCGAGTCCGCCCGGCACGTCGCCTTGCGCCAGGACTGCTGCGTCGTAGCGCGCTGGAATGAACGAGAACAGGAGCAGGAGTCTTTCGTCCTGTTGCTGCGTCAGAACCCATTCGCGCGCTCCATGCACGAGCAACAGCAGCGCGAGGATCGCGGTCACAACGGCGGGAACGTTGAAGATCGGCTCGGAAGGCGTTCGCAAATAACCCACCTGTCGCAGCAGCGTGCACGTGACATAGAGGCCCGTGCGGCGCCCGGCAAGCCAACAAGAAAAAAGGGAGGGCTCGCGCCCTCCCTTTCGTAGCGTTCGGCTGAGGGTTTATCCCGTCACGTCCGCACGCCTCCCTTGAACAAGCCTGTCCGCCGACAGCCACGTTGGCGCGACCGATGTGGATCGGCGCGACCCTAGCCGCGGCGCATGCGCCTGCCAAGGCGATCGCGGAAATAACCCTAATCGCGGCGCGCCTCGCAATTCCCGCATCCGCACCCTGCTGCGGCACACGCCCTGCTCATTGCTCCACGCCGCATCGGCGGAACGCGCGCGCTGTCCCGAACGGGGACGGCGGACGGCGCAATCCGGGACGGCGCGCCGTGGAGGGCGAACATGAAACAGACTTCGAGCCGCGAACTGTTCGGCTATTGGACGGCACGGCGCGGCACGCGCGCAGCGCCGGAGCGCGGCGAAATCGAACCGAGCGCAATCCGCCGAGCGCTCGGCGATGTATTCATCCTGGAATTCGACCGCCGCGAGGGGCATCCGTTCCGTCTCGCCGGGACGCGCGTGTGCGCGCTGTTCGGGCGCGAACTGAAGAACGAGGCGTTTCTGAATCTGTGGGACGAAGAGACGCGCGCACAGCTCGCGCAACTCCTCGCCGTGGTCGCCGACGAGGCGACCGGCGTGGTCGCCGCCGCCAACGGACGGACGCCTGAGGGCTGGCCGCAGGATCTCGAACTGGTGCTGCTGCCGCTCGCACACCGCGGCGACACCCACGCGCGCATGATCGGATCGCTGGCGCCGCTCGCCGCGCCGTTCTGGCTCGGCACATCCCGCCTCGGCGCCCTGACGCTCGGCAGCACCCGCCATCTCGACCCGGCGCTGGAAGCGCCGACCGCCGCCCGGCTCGTCGCCGGTACCCAGGGGTTGGCCCGGCGCGCCGCATTCACCGTCTACGAGGGCGGGCGCGGCTAAACAAAGCCTTAACCACGGTGGGCTTACGGTTTTGACGCCGCGCGTGGAATGCGGCGGAGATGACGCGGCATGGCCGTGCTGCAAAAAATACTCGACGTTCTTCCCCTGAACGAGGAGAAGCGCCGCTTTCAGCGCGTGCGCGTCAACCTGCTCGGCCGCTACATGCTGGCCGACCGGCGCGAATTTCCCTGTCAGGTGCTGGACATGTCGCCCGGCGGCATGGCGATCATCGGCCCGGTCAGCGGCGTCGCCGGCGAGCGCGTCGTCGCCTACATCGACCACGTAGGCCGCCTCGAAGGCACGATCATTCGCGTGCTGCCGAACGGTTTTGCGATGTCGATCGCCGCCACGCCGCGCAAGCGCGACAAGCTCGCAGCCCAACTGACCTGGCTCGCCAACCGCCAGATTCTCGGCCTCCCCGAGGATCGCCGTCACGACCGCATCGTGCCGCGCAATCCGCGCTCCACGATGGTGCTGGCCGACGGGACCGCCGTGATCTGCCGCATCATCGACATGTCGCTGTCGGGCGCAGCCGTTGCGTGCGAGCAGCGCCCCGAGGTCGGGTTGCTAATCACGCTCGGCAAGACCCCGAGCCGGATCGTGCGCCACATCGAAGGCGGCATCGCGGTCGAGTTCACCCGCATGCAGCACCCGGACTTTCTCGAAGAGAACGTCACCGGTCCGTAAACGCGGCCCGCCCGTTCTGGGCCGCCCCGAGGCCATTCCGGCCGCCCCTTCCCTGTCTTTCCCACCGATACCGGCACGTTTCGCCTTCATGGCGCGGTTAAGCCGCGTGCCTTGCGGGCGCAAGCTAGCGCCTTATCGGCGGCATTTTCCGCATGAATGCGGACAATTTTACTCAAGTTGAGACTTGTAAAATTTTACTCAAACTCATCTCAAGTTTTACTAGTATTCGCACTGTATTTGAATTGCAGTTACTTCGAATTGATTGTGGCAAGTTAGCGGCAAACCAAAGGCCTTCTGTCACAAATAGCCCCAAGACGGCGGAGGGGGCTACTGATGACTTCGAATTACAAGAGGATACTTGCCATCGGCTGGGCGATTGCGCTGGCCGCGGCGGTCCCCTCGCAAGGTGGGGCCAACGATCTGCTGTTCGTTTCGACCGGCGAAGCCACCAAGCCGCCGATCGGCTGGGTCGAGTTCTGCGCCGAGCATCCGTTCGAATGCAAGGTGACGACGGCCGCGCCGCGCGACGTCGTGTTGAGCAACAAGGCATGGGCCGACCTCACCCGCATCAACAAGTGGGTGAACGAGAACGTCACGCCGATGACCGACCTCGAGCATTGGGGCGTGGTCGAGAAGTGGTCGTACCCCGACGACGGCTACGGCGACTGCGAGGACTACGTGCTGCTCAAGCGGCGCATGCTGATGGAAGCCGGCTGGCCGCGCGCCGCGCTGCTGGTGACCGTGGTGCGCGAGAAGAACGGCAACGGCCACGCCGTGCTGACCGTGAAGACCGACAAGGGCGAGTTCATCCTGGACAACCAGGAAGAGCGCATCCTGCTCTGGTCGGAGACGAGCTACCGCTATGTGAAGCGGCAGTCGCAGAGCGATCCCAACCGCTGGGTCGCGCTCGGCGACCCGCGCCCGACCACCGCCACGGCGTCATCGCGCTGAGAAGCGTCATCGCGCCGCAATGAGAGGAATTTAGAGTTCGCGATCCCGGTCACGTCCCCACCCCTCCCCGTCCCCAGACCGGGCTCGCGCGCGGCCGACCGTCCCCCACGGTCGGCCGCAACTTTTTCTGAAAGCGGCTTGCCTGCCTTCTCTCTCCGGTTGCAATTATGATATACGGGGAACGAACGCGGTGAGACCCGAATGCTGGCTCAAAGCTTCGAGTCCGCGAATGAGCGGGCGATTTCAATTCTCGGCCGCGTCTTGGCTGGTGGCGCCGAGGCTACAGCCGAGGTTCGTGCGTGGACCACTTGGCTCCAATCTCATCAGCATGGGGGCAATTCGCTGACGGTATTGGAGCATACCGTCGTGGCTTACATTCTTCGCTGCGGATTCCTGAATCGTTTTCCAGAGTCCCGGTGTCATCTGGACGTCGAATCTGTTGTGCGGACGAGTTGGCTTCACCTCACGGGAAAATGTGTGGAGATTCAAAACCTCACGGGCAATCTACCCGACTAAGTAAAGCCGCCGATGCACATATATCTATAAAAAAATGCACAAAAATATTCATGCGATAGCTTCTTCCATGCTCCCCACGCACGAGTTTCCAAAAGAATATCCCTTCTCCAATATCCCTGAATGCATGATGCAGGGCGGTTTGGTACGTCTCCTTGTTGTGTCGCAAGACCGCATCCATCACGACGCTTAACCTATTGAGCTGAGCCATGCACTGCAGCACAAATCCGAGATGCCCAAGATTAAACGCCCACACTCCAAAAAACACAGCCAAGCCGACCCCTAACGGCAATGGGTGGCCGTACCCGAAACCTGCAGCAGCAAATTGGACTGCCGTATAAACGCCCCACAATGTATAGTATTGTGTCTGCTTACTTGTGATTAGGTCGATGATCTTGGTCGGTTCAATCTGTAAAATTAACGAATGATCGGCAATTGCCTCCTCAGCCCGGGGGAACTAGCGGGCTCAGAGTGTTCCCCCGTGGGCATTTTCTCAACATCCTTTCTCAGGATCAAAGTGGCAGAAGCCGGGATTTTCCGGGTGAACCCCGGACTGACGTAGAAACTAGCCGTTTTGTAGATTAGTTGGAAGCACAGATACGAGGTAGGGACCAGCCTGCGGCGTTCCAAGCGGTCCGAGTCGCGTTCGCCGGCGGCGGCAACTACAACCTGGTTCCAGGTGCCGATGTTCTCTTCAGCGATTTCCGGAAGCCCAACTTGAACATGGTTCTCCGCATGCGGGCAGACGGAATTCTGGGAGCGAATTGGAGCGGCGCCGGCATCCGGACCGGCGCGGCCTGGCGGCGAGCGGCGGTCAGGGTTTGGGAAACAGAATCGGAAGTGCTGAGTCCGCGGTGAATATGCACTAAGCCATGCGCGGGCGCGGGAAGCATGACCGCTGAACCCCAGAAAGTAGCCGCAATGCCCATGTCCTGGGCCGTTTTTGTCAGTTTGAGTGTAAAACGTCGGGCACCTCTCTCCCCGTTTCATGGGGAGAGCGAAAGCAAGATCACCCGATCCTCTTCAACCCCTTCGCGTACTGATTCCACCGCTTCACATACCACTCGGCCGCAAACGACACCGCCTTCGCGGCCGTCTCATCGAACGTCTTGATCGCGCGGGCCGGTGCGCCGACGATCAGCGAATTGTCCGGAAACTCCTTGCCCTCGGTGACCAGTGCACCGGCGCCGACCAGCGAACGCTTCCCGATTTTCGCGCCGTTGAGCACGACCGCCCCCATGCCGATCAGGCTGCCTTCCGCGATCGTGCATCCGTGCAGCACCACGTTGTGACCGATGGTGCAATCCGGGCCGATGACCATCGGAAAGCCCATGTCGGTGTGCAGGGTGCAGCTTTCCTGGATGTTGGAGCGCTCGCCGACCTCGATCCACTCGTTGTCGCCGCGCAGCACCGAGCCCCACCAGATGCTCGCATCCTGCTTCAGCCGCACGCGCCCGATCGCGACCGCGGTTTCGGCGATCCAGTAGCGGCCGTCGGCCGAAAGTTCGGGGGCTTGTCCGTCAAGTTCGTAGATCGGCATGCGCTACTCCGGTTATGTGAGCGCGTTCAGCAAAAGTGGGAACCGGTTTTGCGTCCGAACGCGCGATC
>JAXDOA010000223.1:0-2543 GCA_034669125.1 Hyphomicrobiales bacterium | reverse complement strand
ATCAGCCCCATCAGCAGGATGCCGATGGTCGCGGTCCACAGCGCGAGCCACAGGCTGTTGCCGAGCGCGGTGGTGGCGGCGTTCATCGTGAACGCCTTGTAGAAATGCTCGGTGGTGAAGTTGCTCGCGGCCGGAAACGCGGTCGAGATCTGCTGGATCGACGCATAGAACAGCGTGAGCAGCGGCAGCACCACGGCGCAGAACAGGTAGAACACGCAGATCGCGAGCAGCACGTAGCGCAGGCGGCCGACATCGTTGACGCGCGGGCGGAACGCCTTGCCGGTGATCGTCACGTAGCTGCCCGCCATGATGATGCGCCGATAGATGAACAGCGTCACGAACATCACGACGAACAGCGACGTGCCCATCGCGGCGGCGAGCGGAATCTTGGGCGGGTATTGCTGCACCAGCTGATAGATCGCGGTCGTCACCACGTAGTAGCGGTCGGGAAGGCCGAGCACGAGTGCGACCGCGAACGAGCCGAGCATCTCGGCGAACACGAACACCGCGGCGCCGAGCACGCCGGGCAGCACCAGCGGCAGCGTGATGCGCAGCATGGTGCGCAACCGGCTCGCGCCCATCACTTGGCTCGCCTCCTCCAGCGCCGGGTCCATCGACTTCATCACGGCGCCGATCATCACGAAGGCGACCGAGCCCTCGAACAGCGCCATCACCCAGGCGATGCCGTAGGGCGAGTTGATGTTGATGAGATAGTCCTTGCCGCCGAGCGCGCGGAAAACCTGATTGAGGAACCCGCTTTCGGGCGTGCCGAGCAGGCTCCAGGCCAGCGCGCCGAGCAGCGGCGTCAGGTAATAGGGAACGACCATCACCTGCTCGAAGAAACGCCGCCCCGGCACGTTGGTGCGCGTGATGATCCACGCCATCACGAAGCCGAGGATCAGCGCCATCACGGTCGCGGCGAACGACACCGTCAGCGTGTTGAGGATGATCTGCGGGTAGGCCAGCAGGCCGGTGAAATTCTCCAGGCCGTACTGAGTCGGCGGCCGTGCGTCCTGGTCGCCGGTGTTGAGCGCCGCCTGCAAAAGATAGAAGACCGGATAGAGCACCAGCAGCCCGGCGACGACAGCGACCATCGCGCCGGCGATGGCGGGGGCGGAGAGTGTTATCCGGGCTCGCGACATGGTCAGCCGCCGCGGCTTTGCGATCCCTCCCCCGAAGGGGGAGGGTGGCTCCACGTGAGCAAAGCGAACGTGGAGACGGGTGGGGTTCTGCGCTGATGGGATGACCCCATCCGGCCGCCGCTTCGCGGCGTCCTCCCTCCCCGCTTCGCGGGGAGGGATAAGGAGCACCGGCGGAGCACGCCGCTCACAGCCCCAGCATCGCGTTCCATTCCTTGTTGAACACGTCGCGCGTCTTGGCGTAGTCGTCCCAGTCCTTCGGATAGATCAGTTTGTAGTCGGAGAGCTTCTGGCCCGTGGGCATGGGCGGGGGATCGTTGGTGAGCGAGCCGTAATACAGGTTGGGGTGATCCTGATAGTATTTCTGCCCGCGCGGCGACATCGCCCAATCGATGAACAGCTTGGCGGCCTCCGGATGCGGCGCCTTGTTCACCGCGCCGAGAATGAGCGGGGTCGCGACCAGGCCTTCCGGCGGCCCGACGAATTCCACGTCCGCGCCGCGCTGCTTGTAGAGCACATAGGCCGAGTATTCGGCGAGCGCCGTCATGTCGTCGTCGCCTTTTGCAAGCCGGTCGAACAGTTGCACGCGCGAGTCGAAGGCGCGCGGGCGCTGCTTGGTGAATTCCTTCCAGAAGTCGTTGCCGTGGATCTGGCGCAGCAGATACCACTGCACGTACTGGATGCCGGACGAGGAAATCTTGCAGGAGATCTTGTTGCGGAAGCGCGGATTGTTGATGTCCAGGTAGGTCTTCGGGATGTCCGCGCCCGTGACCTTGCTCTTGTTGTAGGCGAGCCCCGCAAAAGTCACGCCCGTCCAGAAATAGTTGCCGGGCGTCGCGCTCAGATAGTCCTTCTTGTATGCGTCCATGTACGGGCCGGTGTAGAGCTCGTAGCCGCCGCGCTTTTCGAAATCGACCGCGGGCGCCACGTCGGAAAGCTGCAACACGTCGACGTCGAAGCGGCCCGCGGAGCGCTCGGAGACGATCTTGTTGTAGAGCGCGCCGGTCTGCGCCCGCACATAGCTGGTCTTGATCTTGGGGAAATCCTTGCCGAAGCCTTCCATGATCGCCGCGGTGCCGGCCTCGTTCTCGTGGCAATAGAAGACGAACTGGCCTTCGGCTTCCGCCTTCGCGACATCCGCATAGGTGAGGAAGTCGAGCACCTTGGTGGGGGTCTTGGCGCCCTGCGCGGAGACGCGCGGCGCCGCGAGCGCGGTCGCGGCGAGCGCAGTACCGGCCTTGAGCACATGACGGCGGGTGAATTGTCCAGCCATTGGTGGCCTCCCTGATGTTGTTTTGGTCGTTGTCCGCAGCTTAGGCCGCGCTCGAAGGCGGCGGCAAGGCGGGTGCGGCATTTGGCGTTCAGGCGGCGCTCAGCGTGGGGATTTCGGACAACTCGGCGCGC
>JAXDOA010000222.1:0-7786 GCA_034669125.1 Hyphomicrobiales bacterium | reverse complement strand
AGACGCAGGCGGCGCGCTCCAGGAAATTCAGCGGCGTCAGCGGCTGGAAATTGGCGGAGTTGCGATCGAGATCGCGGTCGTAGGGCGTCGACATTTTTTTCCCTCTAGTGGAGCGGATTTGACATTCGCTACCCACCCAGCCGCGGACTCGCGAAGCGAATGTCAAATCCAAAGCTCCACTAGGATGTATTATTTGCTAGTGGTCCTTTGATTCTAACATTCGCAAAAGAGCCCGCCGCACAGGGATGCGAATGTTAGAATCGGACCACTAGGATCGCGCGATTGACCCCGAGAGAGTCTGCGGGCTACGGACATCCCATGAGCACATTGAAAGTCGCGTTCCAGGGCGAGCCCGGCGCCAATTCCGACATCGCGGCGCGCGAAGCCTATCCGGGCTGCGAGCCGTTGCCGTGCGCGACGTTCGAGGACGCGCTGGCGGCGATTTCGAACGGCAAGGCCGAGCTCGGCATGATTCCGATCGACAACTCGATCGCCGGACGCGTCGCCGACATCCATCACCTGTTGCCGCACGCCAAGCTGCATATCGTCGGCGAGCACTTCCTGCCGATCCATTTCAACCTGATGGCGCCGAAGGGCGCGACGCTCAAGACGATCAAATCGGTCGAGAGCCACATTCATGCGCTCGGCCAGTGCCGCCGCTTCATTCGCAAACATAACTACAAGGCTGTGATCGCCGCCGATACGGCGGGCGCGGCGCGCCATATCTCCGAGACCGACGACGTGACCCGCGCGGCGCTCGCGCCCAAGCTTGCGGCGAAGATCTATGGCCTGACGGTGCTGGCCGAGAACGTCGAGGATGAGGATCACAACACGACCCGCTTCGTGATCCTCTCGCGCGAGCAGAAACACGCCAAACAGAGCAGCGGCTTGATCGTGACGACATTCGTCTTCCAGGTGCGCAACTTGCCGGCCGCGCTCTACAAGGCGCTCGGCGGCTTCGCCACCAATGGCGTGAACATGACGAAGCTCGAAAGCTACATGATCGAGGGCAATTTCTTCGCCACCATGTTCTACGCCGACGTGGAAGGGCATCCGAACGATCCGCCGCTGGCGCGCGCGCTGGAGGAGCTGGAGTTCTTCTCGCAGAAGAACTCGCTGAAAATCCTTGGCGTGTATCCGGGCAATGTGAAGTATCGTTCTTCGAAGGGCTAGACGTGCAGCGGGGCTGAACGGAACCCGGGAGCAAGACATGGCGAAGACAGAACGCAAGGTCCGGCGCACGCTGCACCTCAAGTTCACCCTGACGTCCGCCGATCCGTCGCAGCTGCTCGCGATGGTGAATGCCTCCAAGCCGTTCTACGAAATGCTCGGCGGCACCGAGGTGCGGCTGATCCAGAACGTCGACGATCCCGGCAAGTTCATCCAGGTGATCGTGTACGAGACGGCGGAGGATCTGGAAACGAACCGCGCGCGCATCGCCGGCGATCCGCGCATGCAGGGCTACCTGACGATGTGGCGCACGATGATGCCCGGCGGGGTGGAGATCGATGTGTACAGGGACGTGGAGGCCTAGTGTCATTCCGGCCGAGCGCAGCGAGGGCCGGAATCCATAACCACGACATCCGGAATGATCACAGACCTGTGGTTATGGATTCCGGGCTCCGGCCTTCGGCCGGCCCCGGAATGACTAGAACGTCTGATTGTACTCCCCGACCTCCGGGTGCGTCCGCAGCACCGCGTCGATTGCCTTGAACATCTCGCGCGTGCGCGCTTCCGACACCGGGCTCTCGACCACCACCACAAGCTCGGGCTTGTTCGATGAGGCGCGCACCAGGCCCCAGGTGCCGTCCTCGACGGTGACGCGCACGCCGTTGACCGTGACGAGATCGCGGATCTTCTGGCCGATCACCATCTCGCCCTTCTTCTGCGCCGTCTCGAAGTGCTTCACTACCTCGTCGACCACGCGGTACTTCTTCTCGTCGTCGCAGTGCGGCGACATGGTGGGCGAGCCCCAGGTCTTGGGCAGCGCGTTCTTCAAGTCGGCCATCGACTTGTCGGGATTGCGATCGAGCATGTCGCAGACCGCCAGCGCGAAGATGAGCCCATCGTCGTAGCCGCGCCCCATCGGTTTGTTGAAGAAGAAGTGCCCGGACTTCTCGAAGCCCGCGACCGCGCCGATCTCGTTGACGCGGCGCTTCATGTAGGAGTGGCCGGTCTTCCAGTAGTCGGTCTTGGCGCCGTTCCGGATCAACACCGGGTCGGTCGCGAACAGGCCGGTCGACTTCACGTCGGCGACGAATTTCGCATTCGGAATATTCGCCGAGATGTCGCGCGCCAGCATCACGCCGACCTTGTCGGCGAAAATCTCGTCGCCGGTATCGTCCACGACACCGCAACGGTCGCCGTCGCCGTCGAAGCCGAGCGCCACGTCCGCCTTGTGCTCGAGCACGGCGTCACGCATGGCGTGCAGCATCTTCATGTCTTCGGTGTTGGGATTGTAGTTCGGGAAGGTGTGATCGAGCTCGCAGTCGAGCGGGATCACCTCGCAGCCGATCGCTTCAAGCACGCGCGGCGAGAACGCGCCGGCCGTGCCGTTGCCGCAGGCGCACACGACTTTCAGCTTGCGCTTGATCTTCGGCCGGTTGGTGAGGTCGGCGATGTAGCGCGCGGGGAAATTCTCGATGAAATCGTAGCTGCCGCCCGCCTTTGCCTTGCCTTGCGCGTTGAGCACGATCTCCTTCAGCCGCGTCATCTCGTCGGGCCCGAAGGTGAGCGGGCGGTCCACGCCCATCTTCACGCCGGTCCAGCCATTGTCGTTGTGCGAGGCCGTCACCATCGCGACGCACGGCACGTCGAGATCGAACTGCGCGAAATACGCCATCGGCGTCACCGCAAGCCCGATGTCCCTCACCTTGATGCCCGCGCTCATCAGCCCGGTGACCAGCGCCATCTTGATCGAGGCCGAATAGCCGCGGAAATCATGGGCCGTCACCAGTTCAGGCTTCACGCCGAGCTCGTGGATCAGCGTGCCGAGCCCGAGCCCCAGCGCCTGCACGCCCATCAGGTTGATCTCTTTGCCGAACAGCCAGCGCGCGTCGTATTCGCGGAAACCCGTGGGCTTCACCATCGGTTCGGATTCATACGCATAGGTGTTGGGAAGGAGTGACGGCTTCGGCTTGGGGAGCATGAAATCCCTCTGGTCGCGCGCAAACGGGCGCGCCGAGCACATAGCCCAGCCGCCGCGTAGTTGAAAGCCTGAGAGAGGTTACTGTTCCATCACGAGACGGCCATTCGCCATCTCGAAGCGGCGCACGCGCGACAGAAACGACATGCCGAGCAGGTTCACGCCGAGCGCCTTGTCGGGGATGACCACGGCGCCAACGTCATAGATGCGAATGCCGTTGATTTCGAGCGAGGAGAGCCGCACCGGCGCGACCGCGATCACGCCGTTCGCCGTGCTGCTGCGCCCGGTGTAGTCGCGGGGGGCCGGGAAGATGCCGAGCCTGTTCGCGTCGCGCTCGCGCAGCGCGACCAGCGAGGCGCCGGTGTCGACCATGAAGTCGAGACGCCGGCCGTCAACCGAGCCCTCAACCTGGAAATGGCCGAGGCGGTCGCCCTGCACCGTGACGGTGCGGTAGCTGCTGCTCTGCTGCTTCGGCGCGGGCTCTGCCTTCCGGATAGCTTTCGCTTCCGCTACGGGCGCATCGCCAACATTGGTCATCAGGCGCGGCATGACGCCGGCCAAGACAAGCGCCGCGATCGCGAAGAAGAGGATTTGCCGCATGAGTCCACCGCACAAATAGTTCGCGGCATCCAAGCATACGAGTGGCAACCGGCGCGCTAACGGCGCGCATGCGGAGCCGGCTTTTGGGACGGGTGGTGAATGAAGGGTTGAGAGAAAAGCTCAACTCGTCGTCATCGCCGGGCATAGCCCGTCGAAGACGGGCGTAAACGCCCTGGTGCCCGGCGATCCCGCAAAGGCACCAGCCTTGCCGCTCGGGATCACCGGGTCTCGCCGCTTCGCGGCGGCCCGGTGATGACGCTTCGCGTCATTTCGTCCCGTACATCCGGTCGCCCGCATCGCCGAGACCCGGCACGATGTAGCCGTGATCGTTCAGATGGCTGTCGATCGCCGCGGTCCAGATGTGCACCTCGGGATGATGGCCGTGGAATTTCTCGATCCCCTCGGGTGCGGCGAGCAGGCACGCCATGCGGATGCTTTTCGCGCCCGCCTCTTTCAGCCGGTCGACCGCGGCGATTGCCGAGTTCGCCGTCGCCAGCATCGGGTCGAGCACCAGCACGAGGCGGTCGGCCACGTCCTCGGGCGCCTTGAAGTAATATTCCACCGCAACCAGCGTCTTCGGATCGCGATAAAGCCCGATATGCGCGACGCGCGCCGACGGCACGAGGCTGAGCATGCCGTCGAGGAAGCCGACGCCGGCGCGCAGGATCGGCGCGAATACCAGTTTCTTGCCGGCGAGCACCGGCGCCTTCATCGGCTCGAGCGGCGTCTCGATCTCAGTCAGCTCGAGCGGCAGGTCGCGCGTGACCTCGTAGCAGAGCAGCATGCCAATCTCGTTCAAGAGCTGGCGGAAGCCCTTGGTCGAGCGCTTCTTGTCGCGCATCAGCGTGAGCTTGTGCTGCACCAGCGGATGATCGACGACCGTGACGCCTTGCATGGAGTCCCCCAGAAGCTCCGTCAGAATACGGTGCCGTCGCTGACGACCGCAATCGGCGGGCTGGCGTCGGTCCGCTTGTTGCGCGCGAGCAGGCGCCCGGCCGCCCAAGTGCCGCCCTCCAGCACGCGCGCGAGCGGGAAATCGTCGATGGTGAGCCCGCGCCGCTCACGGATCAGCTTGGCAGTCTCATCGAGCAGCGCGACGGTGAGCGCGCGCCATTCGACGACCAGCGTGGAGTCGACCGGATTGGGATGGATGGCGGCTTCCGGGTCACGTAAGCGCAGCACGCCCGAATCCACGAACAGCCCGCCGTTGCGGTATTCGGCGAGCCCCGTGAGCCCGTCGATCTCGGTGACGGTCATGCCCGACCATTGCAGCGGCTCGATCAGCGAGTAGGCGAGCCATTGCGACAGCTTGTGGATCGGCACAAGGCCGTTGGTGGCGTCGTCGCGCCGGATTGCCGGATGGCGCCAGGTGTCGCCGAGCGGCACGCCGCCGAGCGTCAGCCGGCTTGGCCAGATCGGTCCCAGATGCTCCAGCAGCGCTTCGAGGATGCGCGGCGCGGGCAAGCGGCCGTCTTCGGCTTGCGCCACCAGATAGTCGTAGAGCCCGCCGGGGCGCGCGCGGTCCTGACGCCCGAAAACCTCATGCTTGGCCGCAACCGCTGCCCCAAGGCTTGCCAGCAGCGCGGCGCGGCCTTCGATGCCGACGAGGCGATTGCCGACCATGCTCTGGAAGCCGTCGGCGACTTCCTCGGCCTTCAAATGCATCAGCCGCTCGGCATCGGCGCGCAACGGATCGGCAGGGTTTGCCGAGAAACCGCCCGCCTCGAACATGCGCAGGCTCGCGACCGCGAGCCCTTCGGAGCGTGAAATCACCTGTTCGGTTCCGGCATCGAGGTAATGCCATGCGCCCCCGGCGCCGGCATCGAGCAGCACCGAGACGATCGCGAGATCGAATTCGGCGCGCGCCCGCTCGGCGGCGGACGCCCAGGTCGCCTGCCGGGCGCGCTCGGCCCACAGGTCGCGCGCGCCGACCACGAAATGGCGCCAGCGCGCGTGGAAAGGCACGTTGCCGTCGGGGTAGTTGACGCGGATCAGCTCGGAGACGACCTGCGCGGCGGTCGAAAGGCTCTCGATGTCGATGGTGAAATGCTCGAGCCGGTCTTCGAGCCCCGCGACCAGCATTTCATGCGCGCGTTCGCGGACGGCCGCAGCCGAGAGCAGGGAGCGCGCGGCTTCGGCGTCACCCAATCAAAATTCCTCGATCTTGCGCCCGACCGTCGCCTTGAGCTCGTCGGCGGTCGGCGCGTGGGCTGAGAAATAGCCGGCGGCCTTCTTCGCCTCCATCTCGACCTTGGCGTCGTCGGGGATCAGCTCGTCGGGGATCGGCACGCGCTCGCCGATCTCGATGCCGGAGCCGGTCAGCGCATCGTGCTTCATGTTCGACATCGACACGAAGCGGTCGATCTTGGTGACGCCGAGCCAGTGCAGCACGTCAGGCATCAGTTGCTGGAAGCGCGCGTCCTGGACGCCGGCGACGCACTCGGTGCGCTCGAAGTAGGTCGCGGCCTGATCGCCGCCCTCCTGCCGCTTGCGCGCGTTGTAGACGAGGAACTTGGTCACCTCGCCGAGCGCGCGGCCCTCTTTCCGATTGTAGACGATCAGCCCGGCGCCACCGTTCTGCGCTTCGCGGATAGCCTCCTCGATGCCATGGATCAAATACGGCCGGCAGGTGCAGATATCGGAGCCGAACACGTCCGAGCCGTTGCACTCGTCGTGCACGCGGCAGGCAAGCGTGCGGCGCTTGTCCCACACGGCTGACGGATCGCCGAAGATGTAGAGCGTGATGCCGCCGATCGGCGGCAGGAACACCGAGAGATCCGGGCGCGTCACCAGCTCGGGATACATGCCGCCGGTCTGCTCGAACAGCGTGCGGCGCAGCGCGTCTTCCTTGACGCCGAAACGCTCCGCGATGCCGGGCAGGTACCAGACCGGCTCGACCGCCGCCTTGGTGACCGCAACCTCGCCGGTGTCCTTCATGATGGTGCCGTCGACCTTGAGCCGGCCGGCCACCACTGCCTTGTCCAGTTCCGAAATCGTCAGCCGCGCCTTGGTGATCGCGATGCTCGGGCGGATGTCGGCACCTTCGCCGATCTCCTGGCGGAAATCGTCCGCGATACGGTGGCCCCAAGGATCGAGCGAGACGATACGGCCGGGCTCGGACCATTGCGGGAACGGGCCGACTTCGACCACGGGCGACGTGTTGGTGAGGTCCGGCCGGTTGATCGGGCTCAAGGCGCCGGACGAGACCGCAAGCGCGCGATAGAGCGCGTAGGAGCCGCCATGCGCGCCGATCGCGTTGCGGTCGACGCCGGAGTTCACAGTGCCGACCACCGGCCCGCGCTCGCGCGCCGACGCGGCGCCCCATTGGACCGGAAAGCGCGTCGCAACGCCCGCCCGCCCCGGATGCGAGGTGAGCCGGATGTGGCCCGTGCGATTGCTCTTCGTCATCGTTTCTTGCGGCTTTGGCCGCCCCAAAAGCAATAAACCTCCCGCGCGACATTTGCCGAACGAGAGGCCTCAACTCATTGACCGGAATATGGGTCGAAAATCCCTGAAAATCAAGCCTTTGCGGAGGCAACGAGGGCGCGGGCAAGCTTGCCGATTTCGCCCACCGGGCGGCCCGGTCTGTACAGCGCGGAGCCGATCCCGTAGCCCGAGGCGCCTGCCTCCGCGTAGCTCTTGAGATTGTCCACGCCGACGCCGCCGACCGCCAGCATCAACGTGCCGGGCGGAAACACCGCGCGCCAGGCCTTGAACACGGCAGGCGGGATGATCTCGGCGGGAAACAGCTTCAGCCCGTCGGCACCAGCCTTGAGCGCCGCGAAACCCTCGGACGGCGTCATGACGCCGGGCAACGTCGTGAGCCCGGCCGCATTGGCGGCGCGCACGACATCCGCATCGAAGTTCGGCGCGACCATGAGGCGGCCACCCGCCTCTTTGACCCGCGCGACATCGGCTGGCTCAAGCACCGTGCCGGCGCCGATCAGCGCGCGCTCGCCGTGGCGCGCCGCGAGCCGCTTGATGCTCTCGAACGGGCTCGGCGAGTTCAGCGGCACCTCGATGATCGTGACGCCCGCCTCG
>JAXDOA010000221.1:0-3021 GCA_034669125.1 Hyphomicrobiales bacterium | reverse complement strand
CACCCCCAGGCCCCCCGCCCTCCACAGAATTCCTTGCGGGACAGCCGAAATTCCCCTGTTGCGGCCAGCGCTTCGCCGATTCATTCTCCGGCGCATTCGAGGGGGTGGCTGATTCGCCGGGCCGGCGGGTGAGACACCGCGTGAGCGGGCGCCTGATAGCGTCCGCCCAAAAGTGCCGGAAATGGTATGAAACTCAATAAGTTACGGCTGCTCGGCTTCAAGTCCTTCGTCGAGCCGACCGACTTCCAGATCGAGCACGGGCTGACCGGCGTGGTCGGCCCGAACGGCTGCGGCAAGTCCAATCTGGTCGAAGCGCTGCGCTGGGTGATGGGCGAAACCTCGCACAAGTCGCTGCGCGCCGCCGGCATGGACGATGTGATTTTCGCCGGCACCAACACGCGCCCGTCGCGCAACACCGCCGAGGTGATGCTGTTCCTCGACAATGCCGACCGCTCGGCGCCGGCGCAGTTCAACGAGCACGAGACGCTGGAGGTCTCGCGCCGCATCGAGCGCGAGAAGGGCTCGATGTACCGGCTCAACGGCCGCGAGGTGCGCGCGCGCGATGTGCAGCTGCTGTTCGCCGACGCCTCGACCGGGGCGCGTTCGCCCGCGCTGGTGCATCAGGGGCGCATCGGCGAGATCATTCAGGCGAAGCCCGAGCAGCGCCGCCGCGTTTTGGAAGAAGCCGCCGGCGTCGCCGGCCTGCATGCGCGCCGTCACGAGGCCGAGCTGCGGCTCAAGGCGGCCGAGACGAATCTCGCCCGGCTGGAAGACGTGATCGGGCAACTGGCGCAGCAGATCGATGCGCTCAAGCGGCAGGCGCGCCAGGCGGTGAAGTACAAGCAGGTGTCGGCCGACGTGCGCAAGGCCGAGGCGACGCTGTTTCATCTGCGCTGGGTCGCGGCGAATGCCGAAGTCGCTGAAGCGGGGCATGCGAAGGACCTGAGCATCCGACGCGTCGCGGATGCGACCGGGGCGCAGGCGGAAGCCTCCACGCGCCAGGCGAACGCGGCCGCCGACCTGCCGCCGCTGCGCGACGACGAAGCGAAAGCCGGCGCTGCGCTGCAGCGCCTCGTGATGGCGCGCGATCAGCTCGACCGCGAGGAAGCGCGCGTCAACGAGCGCATCGTCGAACTCGACCGGCGGCTGGTTCAGCTGGTGCAGGACATCGCGCGCGAGCAGCGCCAGCAGGCGGACGCCGAAGCGGCGCTGGAGCGGCTTGGCGTGGAAGAAGCAGGCCTGACGCAGGATGGCGCCGGCGTCGCGGAGCGCGAGGCGAGCGTCGCTGCGCGCGTGGCCGACGCCGAAGGCGCGCTTGGCGGAATCGAGAAGACGTTCAGCGAACTGACCGGCGCGCTCGCCGATCTCGTGGCGCGGCGCAACCAGCTGGAGCGCGCGGTGAGCGAGCACTCGGTGCGGCTGATGCGGCTGGAAGGCCAGATCGGCGAAGTCGAGAGCGAGCTTGCGGGCCTCGAGAAGCCGGAGAACGGCGCGCCGGATGTCGTGGCGCTCGCGAGCGCCGCCGACGCGGCGCAGAGCGCCGTCGCGCAATCGGAAGCCGCGGCGCTGCGTGCCGAAGCCGCGCATTCGGGAGCGCGTCAGGCGCTCGATGTCGCGCGTGCGCCGCTCACCGAAGCCGAGCGTCGCGTCGGCCGGCTGGAGGCCGAGGCGAAGGCCCTCGCCAAACTGATCGATGTCGAGGCGAAGAAACTCTGGCCGCCCGCGATCGACCTGCTCACCGTCGAGAAGGGTTTTGAGGCAGCGCTCGGCGCAGCCCTCGGCGACGATCTCGAAGCCCCGGTCGATCCGGCCTCGCCGATCCGCTGGGCGGGTGCTGCCGCCGACAACGACCCCGCTTTGCCGCACGGCGCCGAACCGCTCGCGCGCCATGTCACGGCGCCGGCCGAAATGGCGCGGCGCCTGGCGCAGATCGGCATCATCGACCGCGCGCTCGGCGCGACGCTCGCATCGCAACTGAAGCCCGGCCAGCGGCTGGTGTCGGCGGAGGGTGACCTCTGGCGCTGGGACGGCTTTGCCGCCGCCTCGAATGCGCCGACCGCGGCGGCGCGCCGCCTTGCCGCCAAAAATCGCCTCGCCGATCTCGATGCCGAGCTTGGGTCTGCGCGCAGCGATGCGGAGGGAAAGCGCCGTGCCGTCGAAGCGGCGGAGGCGGAATTGACCGCGGCGGTGTCAGCAGAAGGCGAAGCGCGCAATGCGCGGCGCGAGGCGCAGGGACGCAGCGATGGCGCGCGCGATGCGCATGCGGCGGCCGAGCGCGAGGCGAGCCGCATGACGGCGCGGCTCTCCGCATTGGCGGAAGCCAGGGTGCGGCTGACGTCGAGCCGCGACGAGGTGATCGCGGCGAAACGCGACGCCACGCAGGCGATCGAACAGCTCGGCGCGGTGGCGGACCTTGAGAACCAGCTTGCAGAAACGCGGGGCGAAGTCGCGGCCAAACGCGCGGTGCTTGCAGAAGCGCGCGGCGAAGCGCAGGCGCTCGCGCGCGAAGCCGAATTGCGCGGCAAGCGCCTGACCGCGATCGCGGCCGAGCGTGCCGAATGGGACAATCGGCGGATCGGCGCCACCGGCCAGATCGGCACGCTGGAAGTGCGCTCCGGCGAGGCGCAGGCCGAGCGCGCGTCGCTCGACGGCGCGCCGGCGGCGTTTGCCGAGCAGCGCCGGGCACTTATCTCCGAAATCGAGGCCGCCGAAACCGCGCGGCGCGAGGCCTCCGACCGCCGCGCTGCCGCCGATGCCGCCCTTGCCGATGCCGACAAGGCCGCCCGTGCAACACTTGAGGCCGTCGGCGAAGCGCGCACCGAGCAGGCGCGTGCCGAGGAACGGCTCGAAGCCGCCAACCGCCGCACCACTGACATCGAGCACGAAATCCGCGAGATGCTGGAAACCGAACCCGGCAGCGTCGCGGCGCTGGCCGAGATCGCACCGGGCGCCGAGCTTCCCGACGTCGTTGCCACGGAAGAGCGGCTGGAGAAGCTGCGCCGCGACCGCGAGCGGCTCGGT
>JAXDOA010000220.1:0-4325 GCA_034669125.1 Hyphomicrobiales bacterium | reverse complement strand
CCGGAGCAGGCGCCGGCGGCAGCGGCATGATGGCGACTGGCGGACGCGGCGGCGCTACCTGCACCGGCGCACGCATATCGTCCTCGCGGCTCATCGGCGTTGCGACGGTCGACGGCGACAATATCGGCGAGAGCATCGAGGTGAGCGGATTCGACGACGGCGCGGGCGGCTGCTGTGCGGCCGGATCGATCGCGCGGCCCGCCATGCCGGGCAGGTCCGCCATCGGCAGGCCCTGGTGGGCGGCCTTCATGAACCGGCTCCAGATATCGACAGGCATGCCGCTCCCGGTCAGCTTCTTGGTCGGCGAATTGTCATCGTTGCCGAGCCACACGCCGGTCACCAGATGCCCGGTGTAGCCGATGAACCAGGCGTCGCGGAAATCCTGTGAGGTGCCGGTCTTGCCGGCCGCCGGGAAGCCGCCGACGTCCGCCTTGCGGGCGGTACCGCTCGCAAGCGTTTCCTGCATCATCTGGTTCATCATCGCGACGGTGCGATCGTCGATGACGCGGCCGAGACCCGGATTGCGCGCGCGATAAATCAGCTTCCCGTCGGCGGTGCGCACCTTGTCGATCACGTGCGGCGCAACCGCGATGCCGCCGTTGGCGAACGGCACGTAGGACGAGACCAGCTCCATCACGGACACTTCCGAGGTGCCGAGCGCGATCGAGGCATTCGGCTCGAGCTTGGAGGAAATGCCGAGCCGGTGCGCGGTGCGCACCACCGCCTGCGGCCCGACTTCCAGGGTCAGGCGCACCGACACGGTGTTGAGCGACATCGCGAGCGCCTTGGTGAGCGACACCGGCCCGAAATATTCGTGGGTGTAGTTCTCCGGCTTCCAGCCCTTCACGTCGATCGGCTTGTCCTCACGGATCGTTTCGGGCGTGAGCCCGCGCTCCAGCGCGGTGAGATAGACGAACGGCTTGAACGCCGAACCCGGCTGGCGCTTCGCCGCGACCGCGCGGTTGAACTGGCTCTCGGCGTAGTTCTTGCCGCCGACCAGCGCGCGCACCGCGCCCTGCGGCGTCATCACCACCATGGCGCCCTGCTCGACGTCGAACTTCGCGCCTTTCGGGGTCAGCTCATCGAGCAGCGCTTTCTCGGCGCTCGCCTGCAGCAGCGGGTCGATCGTGGTTTCGACCACGATGTCCTGCTCGACGTGGCCGACCACCTCGTTGAGCACGTCCATCACCCAGTCGGCCATGTAGTTGATCGAGCCGCCCGCGGTCTGCTTGACGATCTTCGGCGCGCTCGCGATCGCGTTCTTGGCCGCATCGGCGCCGACGTAGCCCGCGTCCGCCATGGCGGCGAGCACGATCTGCGCGCGGCGCTCGGCGCCGTCGAAATTGCGCGTCGGCGCGAGCTTCGAGGGCGATTTCACAAGGCCCGCCAGCAGGGCTGATTCCGAGAGCGTGATGGCGCGCGCGGACTTGCCGAAATAGCGCTGCGAGGCGGCCTCGACGCCGTAGGCGCCGTTCCCGAAGTAGACGCGATTGAGATAGAGATCGAGGATCTCGTCCTTGGAATATTTCCGCTCCAGCCAGACGCTGAGGATCACCTCCTGCAGCTTGCGCTGTATGGTGCGCTCCTGATTCAGAAACAGGTTCTTGGCGAGCTGCTGCGTGATGGTCGAGCCGCCCTGCGACACGCCACGATGCAGCACGTTCGCGCCGACCGCGCGCATCACGCCGAACGGATCGATGCCGTAATGCGAGTAGAAGCGCCGGTCCTCGATCGCGAGAAATGCCTTGGGCAGGAACGCCGGCAGTTCGCGCAACGGCACCGCGGAGCCGCCCATCTCACCGCGCGTCGCGAGCACGCGTCCGTTCAGCCCGACGATCTGGATCGACGGCGGGCGCTTCGGCACTTCGAGCGACTGGATCGGCGGCAGGTGCGCGGCGACCCAGGCGATCACGCCGACCGCGCCGATGAACGCCCACAGTCCGAGCACCAGCGACCAATAGGCGACGCGCCCGACGAGCGAACGGCGCGGGCCCTTGCTCTTTTTCCTGCGTGGTTTGCCGGAGCTTTCGCGCGCGGAGTCCGTCGTGGGCTCGCGGCGTTCCTCACTCTTACTCTTTGCCGCCATACGCGCCCCTGGCTCATCTCCGGTACCCGGAGACCTTCCTTCGGTGCACGCTAAGCGGCGCGATTTAATGTGCGGTTAAGCATTCGAGCGCGGCAGCGGCGGAACGGCGGACGTTGCCGGTCGGCAACGAAGATCGCGGATATGGTTAATCAAATCTCTCCCGCTCATGCCCGCGAAAGCGGGCATCCAGTTCTTGGCCCTGGGTCCCCGCTTTCGCGGGGACGAGCGGAGAGAACGTCACCCCGCCTTGGCGACCTTGCGCTCTTCCTCGGTGAACAGCGGCAACAGCGCGCGCTTGATCGCGGCCTGACGCGTCGGCGAGGTGATCTGCGCGCCGGTGAGATCGGTGACGTAGAACACGTCGACCACGCGCTCGCCGAAGGTCGCGACATGCGCCGATGCGATATTGAGCGAGAGCTTGGAAAGCGTCGCGGTCAATTCGTACAGCAGGCCCGGCCGGTCGAGCCCGGTGACCTCGACGACCGTGTAGCGGTTGGACCACTGATTGTTGATCATCACCTCAGGCTCGATCGCGAAGGCCTTGAGCCGCGCCTTGCGCGCGCCGCGCTTGGCCATCACGTCGGGCAGCCGCAATTCGCCGCGCAGCGCGCGCTCGATTGAGTCCGCGATGCGCACCGCGCGGCGCGCCTCGTCCTCGTTGTGCTCGAACTCGCGCGATACCGCGATGGTGTCGAGCGCAAGCCCATCCGTGGTGGTGAAGATCTGCGCGTCGACGATATTGGCGCCGGCCGCCGCGCAGGCGCCCGCGATCACCGAGAGCAGGCGCGGGTGATCGGGCGCCAGCACGGTCAGTTCGGTGACGCCGCGCGCGGTATCGAACCCGACGCCGGTCGCCACCGCCTTGTTGGCGGCCTGCGCGGATTTGAGGAAATGCGCGTGGCTGACCTTGTGCGGCAAATCGACCTTGAGCCAGTAGGCCGGGTAGTGCCGCGCGATGTAGACGTCGAGCTCGTCCTTGCTCCAGTCCTTCATCTCGGCGCGGAATTCGGCTTGCGCCATCGCGACGCGCTTGGCGCGATTGACCTCCGAGAAGCCGCCGGTGAGCACCGGCTCGGTCTCGTAGTAGAGCGTGCGCAAGAGCTGCGCTTTCCAGGAATTCCACACGCCGGGGCCGACCGCGCGGATATCGGCCGTCGTGAGAATGAGCAGCAGCTTCATGCGCTCGAGCGACTGCACCACGGCGGCGAAATTCTCGATCGTCTTGCGGTCCGACAGGTCGCGCGACTGCGCGATCGATGACATCACCAGATGCTGCTCGACCAGCCAGGCGACCGTGTCGGTCTCGGCCGCCGATAAGCCCAGCCGCGGACCGAAGCGGCGCGCGACGCGCGCGCCCGCGATCGAGTGATCCTCCACGCGCCCCTTGGCGATGTCGTGCAGGAACAGCGCGACGTAAAGCAACGCGCGGTGCGCGGGCTGAATCGTCTTCATCAGTTCGCTCGCCTGCGCGAACTCTTCGTTCCCGCCCGCCTCGATGTCGGCGAGGATGCCGATGCAGCGCAACAGATGCTCGTCCACCGTGTAGTGGTGATACATGTTGAACTGCATCATCGCGACGATCTTGCCGAATGCGCGCACGAAACGGCCGAGCACGCCCGCCTCGTTCATCCGGCGCAGCACCACCTCGGCGCCTTCCGAGGTGAGTATCTCGAAGAACAGCGCGTTCGCGGTCTTGTCCTCGCGCAGCTTCTGATCGATCAGCTTGAGCGAGCGAGCCGCCGCATGCATCGCGGCGGGGTGGAAGGCGAGGTTGTGCTTCTGCGCCAAGCGGAAAATGCGGATGAGATTGACGGGATCGCGGCGAAACGCGTCCGCATCCGCAATGGTGATGCGGTTCTTGTCGACCGCGAAGTCTTCCGAATCGAGCACGACGCGCTTGGGGCGCGGCCGAAACCGCGCCATCACGCGGTCGAGTACCGGCACGGGCTTGGCCTCGCGGTCTTCCAGCGCGGCGCACAGGATCGCGGTCAGGTCGCCGACGTCCTTGGCGACCAGGAAGTAGTGCTTCATGAAGCGCTCGACATCCTTCATGCCGGGGTGCGCCGTGTAGCCGAGCCGCACCGCAATCTCGCGCTGGATGTCGAACGACAGCCGCTCCTCGGCGCGGCCGGTCAGGAAGTGCATGTTGCAGCGGACCGACCACTGGAAGTCTTCGCAGCGCCGGAACAGCTTGAGCTCGTCCTCGTCGAACACGCCACGGTCGATCAGTTCTTCGACG
>JAXDOA010000219.1:0-8346 GCA_034669125.1 Hyphomicrobiales bacterium | reverse complement strand
CAATGCGGCGATCGATCTGGTGTTCCCGGCGCCGGGCAAGAAGGCGGAAGTGGCCGTGGCCACGCCCGCCGAGGCGGCCGGGCCTGTCGCCTACGCGCTCGCCTCCACGACCTCGACGCCGGTCGATATCGCGCCGGTCAAGGTCAAGACCATCCCGATGCTGTTCCGCGAGAGCGAGGCTGAGCAGCCGCCCGCTACCGAACGGCTTGCCGCCGTGCCGCTGCCGCGCCCACGCCCGGCTTCGGCTCCAGCGCTCGCGATGGCGCCGTCGGACGGACTGTCGCTCGCTCAGCAGCCCGGCTCGATGGCGATCTCGGCCGCAACCCGCAAGGGCGCGCCGGATGACGGCGAGGTGCTCGGCTCTGCCGGCATCGAGCGCATGAAGATGGCCTTGGCGCTGACCGCCGAACAGGAAGAATACTGGCCCGCGATCGCCGCCGAATTGCAGGCGCTCGGCAAGACCCTGAAGACGCACAAGGGCCGCGACGGCAAGATCAACGTCGATAACGACACGATCCAGCGGCTCTATTGGGCCGCAGCGCCCTTGATCACGCGCCTCTCCTACGAGCAGAAGCAGAAGGTCAAGCAGATGGCGCACGTGATGGGCCTGCGCCAGGTCGCCGAGGCGCTGTAGGGCCCACGGCTCAAGCGTAAAATCCGGATTTCGCGCGTGCGGAGTCGCGCGTCTGTAGCTGCGTGCTACATTCGGCCCCCATGACGCACCTCACCCGCCGCTCCGCACTCGCCTCGCTCGCCGCGCTCGCAACCGCGCCGGCCATCGCGCAAACCTATCCGAACCGCCAGATCTCGCTGCTGGTGCCGTGGGCGCCGGGCGGCTCGACCGACATCCTGGCGCGCATCGTCGCGCTGCATCTGCATCAATCGATGGGCCAGCCGGTCATCATCGAGAACCGCACCGGCGGCGCCGGCAATATCGGCACCGGTGCTGCCGCGCGCGCAACGCCGGACGGCTACACGATCCTGTTCAACACCATGAGCGTGCACACGATGAACCACGCGCTCATCGCCAGCATGCCGTTCGACGGCGTGAAGGATTTCTCAGCCATCACGCTGCTCGCCTACGTCACCAACACGATGGTGGTGCACCCCTCGGTGCCGGCGAACACGGTGCCGGAATTCATCGCCTACGCCAAAGCCAATCCCGGCAAGATCGCCTACGCGTCGTCGGGCCCGGGCTCCACCAACCATCTGTGCGCCGCGATGCTGGAGAAGATGGCCGGCATCGAGATGCTGCACGTGCCGTATCGCGGCGGCGCGCCGGCGGTCGCCGACACCGTGAGCGGACAGGTGCAGTTGTTCTTCACCGCCGGCACGCAGAGCCTCGAGCACGTCAAGGCCGGTAAGCTCAAGCTGCTCGCCGTGACCGAGGCGAAACGCTCGCCGTTCCTGCCCGATGTGCCGACCGTGGCCGAGACCGTGCCGGGCTACGAGATGACGGTGTGGTACGGCGCCTTCGGTCCGCCCGGCCTGCCCAAGGACATCGTGACCAAGCTCAACGGCGAAATCGCCCGCGCGCTGTTCCTGCCCGAGGTGAAGAGCCGCATGGACGCGATCGCGGTCGAGGTCGCGTCATCGACCCCGGAAGAGCTCGGCGAGCGCATGCGGAAGGATGCCGAGAAGTGGGGCAGCATCATCAGGAGCATCGGAATCACGCCGCAGTAAAGGCATGGCAGCGGATATTCGGGCCGCCCACGCGGGCGGACGGGTGGGCTATTTTCCGGGTGGCAGGACGTTCCCACTCATTGCCAATTCCCGCGCGCGCGGCGCGTCTGCCCTGCGGATCGATCGCAGCCATTTGACTACAACGTTCGCCGAGCGGCGATAGAACCAATGGTCAACGAGCCCGAACGCAATGCCGGCGCATAATCCAGCCGCAAACAGGATAACCCAAAGAAACCCGGCTGAAAACTGATATGGCTTCAGGGCTGCGCCAAGCGAACAAATGACCGAAAAGTGGATGAGAAAGAGTCCATAGGAGATATCGCCGAGTTTGGTACCGACAAACCCGATGGTGCTGATTCGAGTCATCGCCAGCATGACTCCGCAAATCGACACGCCAAAGATCAAGCTGCGGCCAGCGTCGGGCAGCGGAGGCAGAAATCTCATGATCGTAGCCGCGACGATGGCAACCACAAGGAACTGCAATGCGGAAAAGCGGTTGGTTTTATCGAGGTTGACGGCGCAAAGGAGCCCGAGCGCGAACAATTGATTGTACTGCGCGATCGGGATGAACGCCCCGGGAATGAAGAAACGCTGACCGTCGATATAACCTTGCATGTACTGAATCAGCAAAATCCAGGCGAGCATCACGATGGTGAGCGCTCTGTCTGATAGTCGCAGAGCGAACAGCACACCGGCAAATGCATAGAAAAAAACCTCGAATATCAGCGTCCACATCGTAACGTAAATTGCGGGCAGATTGTCGCTAGGGAGCAGCAAAGCCGTCCATAAAGAGAAATCCGTGTGCTTGCCGATGAGTGAAACGAGCCCCGCACTGATCAGCCAGGCCACCCAAAACGGGGGGTAGATGCGCAGGATACGGCGTATTGCAAATTCCTCCGTCCGGGTGTGGCGTATGAGGCCGATCACGAAGCCTGAGATACAGAAAAATGTAAGTACGCCGAGGGTACCGAAGTCTACCTTGAGAAGGGCTTTGAAGTCGGTGCCCGAATATTCCGCCACAAAGTACCCCGAGTGCTGGAGCAGGACGGCCAGTGCCGCGCATCCGCGAAGCAGATGCACTCCACCGAAGAAGGCGTGATCGGTCCCGGTCTCAGGCCTGGTTGACGGTGCGTGCACGGCTTCCCCTCGACGTCCGGGACATTGTTACCACACGCCGCAGTTGGTCTCTAGCCTGACGCTCGCCATATTGGATATGTCCGCGCGGGGCGAAAATTGCTCTCGCTGATGCTGAGACATCGGACTAAGCGAACATGAAGCCGTGCGCGTGCACGATGGCAGCGTTGTTGAATGCGATCACATCGTGCGCGAGGCCGTCAGCCGAATTAATGCTCCAGTGAGTATCGTCGATTTGCGTCAGTGTCGCCCCCTCCGCGGCGCTGCCATAACCGATAAACACGAGGTGATCCTCTGCATTGTTCGCGTCGAAATCCGTAATGAGATCCCCATTCGCTTCGCCGCGGTGAAACACAAACGTATCGCCACCGCCGCCGCCGACGAGGATATCGGCGCCGCCACCGCCATCGATTACGTTTGCGCCGCCATTGCCGACGATCGTGTTGTCAGTGCTGCCACCGGTGCCGTTGATGTTGCCTGCACTGGGATGAAGAATGAGATTCTCGACATCCGCGGGCAACGCGTAGTCCCGATAGGTAACGACCGTATCCCAACCGCCGCCCGGCTGCTCGCTGATAACATCGGGTTCGGAAAACACCACAAAGGTGTCGTCTCCACTGCCGCCGATCATGCTTGTGATCGAGGAATGCGTACCGACCAACAGATCGTCGCCCTCGCCACCGACAAGCGTGCTGTCGCAAGCCGCGTTGCCAACCAGGACCGAGCCGTGATCGTTGGCCACCGCTCGTGTTGCCGTTCCAGCGAGGAACAGTGCCTCTATGTTGTAAGGCGCAACATAGTCGGCCAGAGCAAACACCATATCGGTGCCGCCATCCCCCGCTTCTACGATCGTGTCTTGCGTATTGAAAACGACGTAAACATCATTGCCTGCATTGCCTGTTAGCATGCTGGCGCCGCCATGCGAACCGACGAACAAGTCATTGCCAATGCCGCCAATCAAAGTGCTTGCAAGTTGGCTATTGGCAACGAGCGTTGCGCCTTGGCTGTTGGCCACCCCGTAGATGGCGGTGTCGACGAGAAAGAGCGTCTCGACATTGTCCGGCAGCACGTAGTCAACCCGCGCGTAGACCGTATCGTCGCCGGCACCGGCGCTCTCGTGCACAATGTCGTGCGCGTTGAAAACGACATAGGCATCGTTACCGAAACCACCAGACAGGCTGCTCGCAGCCATGTGACCGCCGACCAACAGGTCATTGCCCAGGCCGCCCGCGAGCACACTCGCCATCGCGGCGTTGGCGACAAGAACCTTGCCCGCCAGATCATCTGAGGTGCCGGCAGGAAACTCTGCGTCGATCGATGCGGCGCCAAGGCCCGGTGTGTGGACTGCCCCGTAGGTGGCCGATCCGACCAGCACGAGTGTCTCGACATTCGCCGGTAGCTCGAAGTCCACATCGGCGATCACGGTATCGGCGCCGGAACCGCTCTGCTCCACGATTCGTGCCGACGCATCATGGACATAATAGGTGTCATCGCCCGCTCCACCCATGAGCGTGTCGTCGCCGGTAGCACCATCGAGCGCGTTGTTGCTGGAATTGCCGACGATCCGATTGGCCAGGGCGTTGCCGGTGCCTTTGATCGGCCCAGCTCCCTCGGCGAGGGTCAGGTTCTCGACATTTGCCGTCAACGCATAATCGATCGACGCGATGACGGTATCGGTTCCTTCGAGGCCGTTCTCGGTCACCACATCGCCGGCGTTCTCGACGTAATAGATGTCGTCGCCAAGCCCGCCAATCAGCGTGTCCGCGGCGGCGCGACCGTTCAGCGTATCGTTCCCGTCGCCGCCGGCGAGCAGGTTCGCACTCGCGTTTCCGGTCATGACGTTGTCGAGTGCGTTTCCGGTGCCGTCGATCGCGCCGCCCTCGTCGAGCAGGGTCAGGTTTTCAAAGTTGGAAAGAAGTGTGTAGGTGAACGAGACCAGCACCGTGTCGGTGCCTTGCCCGGCGTTTTCGATCGCCGTGTCGGAAGCGTCGATGACGTAGGTATCGTCGCCGCTGCCGCCGATCAGTGTGTCGGCGCCCAGCCCGCCGTCGAGCGTGTCCGCTCCCTCGCCGCCGTTGATGCTGTCGTTGCCATGCCCGCCATGGATTCTGTTTTTGGCGACGTTCCCGGTCAGCGTTTCGTTGCCGTCGCCGCCATAGACGTTCTCGATCACGGTCCCGGCGCTGATCGTCACCGCGCGGCCCGCGAGGGTCGAGGTCGCGCCTGCCGTCAGATCGATGTTGAGATCGGTGGTGATCGCCGCGGCATTGATGGTGTCGCTGCCGGCCGCGTCGGTGAGCGTTGCGCGGTCCCCGGAGAGCGTCGCGAAGTCGTCCGTGTAGTAATAAGTGGTGTTGTTTCCTTCGTCATCGCCGTAGAAGCGGAGCGCGAACAACACCAGCGAGCCCGTTCCGCCGCTTCCGGCGTCCTCGACAACGAGTGTCCACGTTCCAGCCGGAGATTCACCCCAGTCGTGATTGGTCGAGAACGTGAACTGCAGGTCATTGCGCCCGTTGACGCCTCCGCCGGGCCGATCGAGCAGGAGGCTGTCGGTTCCGGTCGGGCTGATCAAATGCAGCCGGAGGTCGCCGACGTGGCTGTGCAGGAACGAAACGTCCACCTCGACCCAGTCGATCGAGAATGTGTTGTAGCTCGGCGCGACGCTGACCGTGTAGGTGCGCGGCTGGAAATCGACGAGCGCTCCGTCCGCGCCGACATCTCCAGCCACGCTGATGACGGATTCATTCGCGGCGGTGTGCTGTGCGGTCCATGTCTCGGCCAGGCGGACGGCCGCATGCGCGTCCACGAGGCCAAAACCGAAATCATGGCTGACTTGATGTCCGCCGCCGTTCCAGTTGGTTGCGCCGTTCGTAGCCCAGCTTGACGACGCGGAATCGATAACGCGCGCCGACATGGCAAGGATTTCCTGCACGTCGCGGTAACCGAGCTCCGGATTTGCCTCCAGCATCATGGCAACGACGCCCGATACGATAGGCGCCGCGAATGACGTGCCACTGACGAAGCCGAACGCGTTCGCCGGGTCGCCATGCACCAGCATGGTCGAAAGGACCGCGACGCCTGGCGCAGTCACCAGAATGGACGCGCCGGGCGCGCTGAATGGCGCGATATGCCCGTCGGCGGTCGAAGCCGCGGCAGCGATCCCGGAGCGGCTGTTGGTGAGGTTGTGATAGTTGGTGTTGTCCCCGTCGTATGCCAGTGAGTTGGCTGCGTACTGGCGGTCATTGCCTGCGGCGAACACGTAGATGGTGCCGAGCCCATCGCGCCCGTGCGTCGCACCGAGACGCAACGCGTCCTTGACCGACGCCCAGCTTGGATCGAGAAAATTGTCGGCGAACTGGGTCGCGTAACCCCAGCTATTGCTCGAAATATCGACGTTGACCTGGCGCGCGAGCAGATCCGCCATTTCGGCGCGCAGCGAACCGCCGAGGCCGAAACGTGCGTAGTAGCCGACCAGTGTTGCGTCGGGGGCTACGCCGATCATGCCGAAGTTGTCGTCCGCGCGCGCACCGAGGACGCCGGCAACCCAAGTGCCGTGAACGCTGGAGGATGAATCCGGCCGAATATTTGTGACGGCGCCGTCGTGCGGATCGTAACTGCTTTGAAGATCGAAGCGTCCGGCAAGATCGGGGTGCGTGATGTCGAAGCCCTCGTCGATCAGCCCGACGCGAACGCCGGCGCCGGTGTATTCGGTCGAGATCGTATCGACGTTCGCCCCGAAGGCATTCGATCCCGGCGTCAGATAGCCGTCGAGCTGCCATTCGTAGGGCCGCATCGGATTGGAAGCCGCTGAAGGGAATGCATAGATCGTCGAGGCAACCGGAGATTCGTCCTCTCCGGCCGAAGAAGCGTCTCTGACGACGATCTGGTCACTACCCGCATCGCGGGTATTTGTTGTAGACATCTTGCGTCCCCCAAGTTGAGACGAAAGATGTCACTCAATTTTTTCGATCTTGCTCAGATTGAATGCTGCATTTTCAGCATTCGATACATGAACCGTTTAGAATAACGGCGATCAATACAGGCTATATTTACGCTAACACATCCTTACGACCTCAAATTTGAGCCACCGCGTTTACGTTTCATTGTCCTCGACGCCTCCGACAAACGCCGAATTGGCCAAACGGATGGCCGTGTGGTTCCTCGGCGCGATCACGGCCCTCCGGCGAGGCGTCCGCACGGCATCCGAGCGGCCAGCGCCCGGCTCGCTTGACAGTTGCGGTATTGGCCTGAGATATCGGCCGCGTTCCATCAATCGTTAATCATCGGAAGAAAACACAGGCGCATGCAGCAGTTTGAGAGGCGCACGAGCGCCCCAGACCAGCCTCTTTGGATCGACCTCGGATGCGGGACCGCTAAGGAGCCGGGATTTCTCGGGATCGATCGCTGGCCGATGCCGGGGGTCGATATCGTGTGCGATCTCGATCAAGGCATTCCGGTCGCCTCCGGCAGCGCCGACTATGTCCTTGCCTCCCATTCGCTCGAACACTTGCGCGACTTGCCCGCCGCCATCAGCGAGATCTACCGTGTCTGCAAAGATCGCGCGCTGGTCACGATCATCGCTCCATACGATTCAACGCGGCTGAATCGAGCCAACCCGTATCATTTCCAGACTTGGAATGAGCATACGGCGCGCTTCTTTACAGCCGACAGCAATTCACCGGTTGAGCAGGACGACTTCCATTTCCCCTCGATCAACGAATGGGGACTGAGCGCCAGCGACCACAGCCAGTCGGACGTGGATCTCCGCTGTCTGCGCATGGAGTTTCAATATTTCGCCCCGTACCGCGGGCTGGACGAGCAAACAAAGCGAACGCTGCGCCAATCATTGTCGGATGTGTGCGATCAGATGGCGCTCCAGCTGCTGGTGGTGAAGTCCCCGATCTCGCAAGACGAACTGACCCGCCGCGCCGCCACGATCCAGTATCCGATGCCTGCCGCCTTCGAGGCGCGCCGGCGCGCGGAAGCCGACGTCAGCGCCCAAAACCTGTTCTCCGAGCTTGCCAGAACTCCCGCCCGGATCGCTGCGCTGTCGACCAAGTCGAACGAAGAGATTGGCCGGCTCGGTGACGAGATTCGCCGATTCATTCAGCGTGTCGATCATCTCGACCGTGCGCTGGTGGCCGAAACACAGGAAAGCAGGCGTGCGCTTTCGGAGCTCGTCACCGCCGGCCGGGCGCTCAGCGAACGCATGACGGCGATCAATTCGGCGATAACGCGTCGCATGCAAGCGACGGCCGATGAGTTGCGCGCCGAGTTCGCTGGGAGACTCGTGTCGGTGACGGAATTGCAATCGGCGCAATCCAAGTTCGGCGAGCAAATCCTGCACCATCTCGTCGCGGAGCGCCGTGCGCGCGCGGATCGAGCGTTCTGGCCGATCCGGTTCTTGCGCCGCTATCGGCAGCGCGGGGTCGATCTGCGCGCAACCGCCGGGGGTGAATTGCCGCGCCTGTGGCAAGGGCCGGAAGCGCCTCAGGCCGGGGCCTTCAGGCTGCAGCCGGGAACGTTTTT
>JAXDOA010000218.1:0-5850 GCA_034669125.1 Hyphomicrobiales bacterium | reverse complement strand
GCGCGTGTCCCTGCACTCAGATCTCAAGATCGTCGATCCGGTGTGGACCACGGCGCTGATCACCGTGAACCACGGCTACATGATCTACGACACGTTGTTCGCGCTCGACGAACAGCTCGCCGTCAAGCCGCAGATGGTCGACCGCTACGAGGTCAGCGCCGACAAACTGACCTGGACCTTCACGCTGCGCGACGGGCTTGAGTGGCACGATGGCGGGCCGGTCACCGCGGAAGATTGCGTCGCCTCGATCAAGCGTTGGGGCGCGCGGGACGCCATGGGCCAGAAGCTCCTGTCGTATGTGGCGGGGCTTTCCGCACCGGACGCCAAGACCATCCGCATGACCTTGAAAGAGCCCTACGGCCTGGTCCTGCAGACATTGGCGAAGCCCGGCGCCAGCGTGCCGTTCATGATGCCGAAGCGGATCGCCGAGACCGATCCGCAAAAGCAGATCACCGAATACGTCGGCTCGGGTCCTTTCATCTTCAAGGCGGACGAGTGGCGCGCGGGCGAGAAGGCCGTTTACCTCAAAAATCCCAAATACAAGCCGCGGAGCGAACCCGCCTCGGGCCTCTCCGGAGGCAAGGTCGCGAAGGTCGACCGCGTCGAGTGGATCTGGATCGCCGACTCGCAAACGCAGGTGAACGCGCTCATCAACGGCGAAGTCGATTTGCTCGAAGCGCCGCCGCACGATCTGCTGCCGCTGCTCGCCGAAGACAAGAACATCGAGCTGTTCGTGTTCAATCCGGCCGGCCGGCAGAACGCGATTCGCTTTAACGTGCTGCACAAGCCGTTCGACAATCCGAAGATCCGACTCGCCGTCGCCTACGCGCTCAATCAGAAAGACCTGCTCGACGCCGTGATCGGCAATTCGAAATGGTATGTCGAATGCAAGTCGCTGTTCCCGTGCGGCTCGCCGCTGCAATCGACCAAGGGATGGGACGACAAGTTCACCTCGGACTTCGCGAAGGCGCGCGCGCTGCTGCAGGAGGCGGGCTACGACGGCACGCCGGTGGTGCTGATGCAGTCGACCGACGTCGCGTCGCTCAGCAATCTGGCGCCGGTGACGAAATCGCTGATGGAAAAGGCCGGCTTCAAAGTCGATCTGCAGGCGATGGATTGGCAGACATTGGTCACACGCCGCACCAAGAAGGACCCGCCGGCAGCCGGTGGCTGGAGCGCCTTCCTCACCTCGTGGGCCTCGGTCGACATCCTCGATCCAGTCGCGACCTCGTTCCTCAATGCGAGCTGCGACAAGGCGACGTTCGGCTGGCCCTGCGACGCGGAGCTTGAGAGACTGCGCGACGCGTTCTCCAAGGAAACCGACCCGGGTAAGCAAAAGGCCTTCGCCGAGGCCGTGCAGCTTCGCGCCCTCGCGTATCCGACCCATCTTCAGCTCGGCCAATACGTTCAGCCGCAGGCCTTCCGCAAGAACGTGGTCGGGCTGCTGCCCGCCGCGACGCTCGCGCTGTGGAACATCGAGGTGAAATGAATCTCCGAATGTCATCACGGCCGAGCGGAGCGAGAGCCGGGATCCAGGTATCACGGATGCTGATGTCTCACCGCCCCGCCTGCGTTTCGTGGATCCCGGATAGCCGCCTGCGGCGGCTTCCGGGATGACAGGATAGGATCATGCTCGGCTATATCCTGCGCCGCCTCGCCGCCACCGTGCCCGTGATGCTGATCGTCGCGGTGTTCGTGTTCCTGATGCTGCGGCTGACGCCCGGCGATCCGGCCGCCGTCATTGCGGGCGACAACGCGAACTCCGAGCAGGTCGCGGCGATCCGCAACAGCCTCGGCCTCGACCAGCCGATCTTCACCCAGTTCTTCATCTGGTTCGGCAGCATCCTGCGCGGCGATTTCGGCGAATCCTTCTTCTTCAAGAAGACCGTCGCCGAGCTGATTGCAAGCCGGCTGGAGCCGACGCTGGCGCTCTCGCTCGCCACCATCACGATCGCGGTCTGTGTGGCGGTGCCGCTCGGCGTGCTCGCCGCCTACAAGCAAGGAACGCTGATCGACAAGATCGTGATGGGCTTTTCGGTGCTCGGCTTTTCGGTGCCGGTGTTCGTCATCGGCTATTCGCTGATCTACCTGTTCGCAATCAAGCTGAACTGGCTCCCGGTGCAGGGCTATCAGCGCATCGGCGACGGCTTCGGCGGCTTTCTGCAACGCCTGATCCTGCCCTCTGTCACCCTCTCGATCATCTACATCGCGCTGATCGCGCGCATGACGCGCACCAGCGTGCTTGATGTCATGGGCGAGGATTACATCCGCACCGCCCGGGCCAAGGGACAGGTCGAGATCAAGGTCCTGTTCCGGCATGCGCTCAAGAACGCCGCCGTACCGATCGTCACCGTGATTGGCCTCGGTGTCGCACTGCTGATCGGCGGCGTGGTCGTCACCGAGAGCGTGTTCACGATTCCCGGGCTGGGCCGCCTCACCGTCGATGCCGTGCTGGCGCGGGATTACCCGACCATCCAGGCGGTGATCCTGCTGTTCTCGTTTGTTTACGTGCTGATCAACCTGCTCGTCGATCTCGCCTACACGCTGCTCGATCCGAGGATCCGCTATTGAGCGTCGAGCCCGCACTTCTCGCCGGCGAGAAAGCCGCGCCTCCGCCCAAGCCCGGCCTGTTGGGCCGGCTCGCGCGCGACGGCGGCATCATCTTCGGCGGAGTGGTCATCCTGTTCATGATCCTGCTCGGGCTCGCCGCGCCGTGGCTCGGCACCAAGAGCCCCTCCGAGATCAATCCGTCGTTCCGCAACCGCGTGCCCGGCATCGAACAGACCATCCGCAACGATGAGGGCACGACACGAACCTTCACGTACCGCATGGGCACCGACAGCCTCGGCCGCGACATCTACAGCCGCGTGGTCTACGGCGCGCGCGTGTCGCTCATCATCGGCATCACGGTCGCGGTGATTTCGATTGCGATCGGCCTCTTCATCGGCCTTATCGCCGGTTACATCCGCTGGGTCGACGCCATCGTGATGCGCCTGATGGACGGGCTGATGGCGATACCGGCGATTCTGCTGGCGATCGCGCTCGTTTCGCTGTTCCGGTCCGGCCTCACGAGTGTGATCGTCGCGATCATCGTGCCGGAAATCCCGCGCGTCGTGCGCCTGGTGCGCTCGATCGTGCTCTCGGTGCGCGAGGAGCCTTATGTCGAGGCCGCGATCTGCGCCGGCACGCCGACGCATCTCCTGCTGTTCCGCCACATCTTACCCAACACGATCCCGGCGCTGATCGTGCAGGGCACCTTCATCTGCGCGAACGCAATCCTGCTCGAAGCGATCCTGTCGTTTCTCGGCATCGGCATTCCGCCCGAAACGCCGACCTGGGGGAACATCATGGCGGAGGGCCGCGGCCTGTTCCGCATCTATCCGCACAACATCTTCTTCCCTGGAATCTGCCTCGCGCTCACCGTGCTTGCCGTCAACGTGCTGGGCGACGGCTTGCGTGACCGGCTCGATCCGAAACTGGCGCGGCGGATGTGATGGCTACGGACGCCAAGCCCGTCCTCGACGTGCAGGGCCTCACCGTCCGCCTCCCCGCTGGCGCGGACCGCCTGAATGCGGTCGAGAACGTCTCGTTCGCTGTTGCGCCGGGCGAGATCGTCTGCGTGGTCGGCGAATCCGGTTCCGGCAAGTCGGTCACCGCTCACGCCGTGATGGGTCTGCTGCCCCCCGGGCAACTCACCGCCACGGCGGGCCGCGTGCTGCTCGAGGGCGAGGACCTGCTGCTCAAATCGCCCGCCGAGATGCGGCGCATCCGCGGCGACCGCATTTCGATGATCTTCCAGGAGCCGATGACCGCGCTCAATCCGGTGATGAAGGTCGGCGACCAGATCGCCGAGGTGCTGGACATTCACACCCGGCTCGGCGAACGCGAACGGCGGGCGCGCGTGCTCGACGTGATGCAATCCGTGCACCTGCCCGAGCCCGAGCGGATGATCGACGTCTATCCGCATCAGCTCTCCGGCGGGCAGCGCCAGCGCATCATGATCGCGGCAGCGCTGGTGCTTGATCCAGTGCTGCTTATCGCGGACGAACCGACCACCGCGCTCGACGTCACCACGCAGGCGCAGATTTTGAAGCTGATCAAGGAGCTGCGCGAACGGCGCAACACCGGCGTGCTGTTCATCACGCACGATTTCGGCGTGGTCGCGGAGATCGCGCATCGCGTGGTGGTGATGCAGCACGGCCGCGTGGTCGAGCAGGGCCGCACCGAAGACGTGCTGCGCCGCCCGCGCGACGACTATACCCGCATGCTCATTCGTTCGGTGCCTAGCCTGTCGCCCCCCGCGCGCGAACCGATCACCGCCGCGCCGATCGTCCTGCAGACCAACGATCTGAACAAGACCTACGTGTCCGGCGGCTTCTTCGCGAAGCGGCGCGAGATCAAGGCCGTGAAGGATGTGAACCTGCAGGTCAGGCGCGGCGAAACGCTCGGCGTGGTCGGCGAGTCGGGTTCCGGCAAGTCGACCGTGGCGCGCTGCATCGCACGGCTGATCGAGCCCACCGATGGGGCGATCCTGATCGAAGGGGCAGACGTGGCGAAGCTTGGTGCCCGTGCGCTGCGCCCGCATCGCAAGCGCGTGCAGATCGTGTTCCAGGACCCGTATCGCTCGCTCAATCCGCGCCGCACGGTGGGCGCCGCGATCACCGAGGGTCCGGTGAATTTCGGCATGGTTGAGAAAGAGGCCGTCGAACGCGCCCGGCAGCTGATGCGTCTCGTGGGGCTCGATGCCGACGCGCTCTCGCGCTTTCCGCATCAGTTCTCCGGCGGACAGCGCCAGCGCATCTGCATCGCACGCGCGCTCGCCATGGAGCCGGAAATACTCGTCGCCGACGAGCCGGTCTCGGCGCTTGATGTCTCGGTGCAAGCGCAAGTGCTGGAGTTGATCGACGATGTGCGCAAGCGCTTCAATCTCGCGGTGCTGTTCATCACCCACGATCTGCGCGTCGCGGCCCAGGTGTGCGACCGCATCGCCGTGATGCACAAGGGCGAGGTCGTGGAGGAAGGTTCAACCGCCGCCGTGTTCGCTGCGCCTAAACACGCCTACACCCGGGCGCTGTTCGATTCAGCGCCGGGTAAGAATTTCGAGTTCGGGAAGTTTGAGGTCTGATTACCGGCTGTCATCCCGGACGGCCCGAAGGGCCGATCCGAGAACCATGGCGCCTGAAGTATCCGGCAGAGGGTGCGGATAAATGGGTCCCGGCTCTCGCTGCGCTCGGCCGGGACGACATCCGGCGAGCTACTTCCCCGCCATCTTGTTGTACAGGAACACGAAGTCCTGCCCCGGAGGCAGCGGCTTGTGGCACTCGAAGCAGGCTGTGAGCTTGGCCTTGGTATTGACCTGCTTGTCCGCCTGGAAGGCCTGATATTCCCACTCTCCGTTGCGGATGTTGTCAGGATACTCCGTGCCCCAGCCCTTGCGCTTCTCCATCACGGTGTACGCGAGCAGTTCGTTTGTCTTGATGAAGCGGCCGTTCGCGTCCTTCTCGGGGTTTCCGTCCGCGCCCAGCTTGGCGCGATACTGCAGCAGTGTGATCACTGTACCGTCGGGTAGCGGCTCACCCTTCTTGGCCGCGTCGAGCGCCGCCTGGCTGGTGTAGACCTCGCGGAACTGCTTGTTGTCGGGCCGGTCGACGGTCGTGAACATCACGCCCTTGTCGAAGTTCTCCGGAAACTTCACCAGATCGCCGCCCGCGCGCACCTGCGTTGCGAGCGCGAACACGCCGACGCCGACCAGCGCGGTCGCGATCGGCAGGAATCCTGATTTACCAGCCATTGTCTCCCCCTCGGTTTGGCCGCACCAGCGGCTTGGGTGCCAGAATAGCCCGCACACGC
>JAXDOA010000217.1:0-10182 GCA_034669125.1 Hyphomicrobiales bacterium | reverse complement strand
GGGCCAGTTCACGCTTGAGCGTTTTTGCACCGACAACGATCTTCCCTACGCGCATCACGACAGCCCGGTGCCGCTCGATACGTTCACCACATATGGCGTCGCGTTTCAGAAGCGTCTGGTAGCGGGGCTTGAGGAAAAGCTGGTTACGGCGCTGAAACGCGTCCCCGCGGGCTTCCATCTCACGCTGGACAATGGCGAGACTCTTGCTGCGCGCCGCGTCGTCGTCGCGGCGGGGCTGAGCGACTTCCGGCAGATTCCCACCGAACTCGCGGCCCTGCCGCCGCAAGTCCTTTCTCATAGCGCCGAACATCACGATCTGAGCGGCTTCAAGGACCGCGACGTGAGCGTTATCGGTGGCGGGTCGTCCGCGCTCGATGTGGTGGCATCGCTGCGCGCATGCGGCGCGCACGCGCGCCTCGTCGCGCGGCGCCCGGCGCTCAAATGGAATATACCAATCAAGGAACACCCGTGGAGGCGGTGGTACCCGGCATCCGGACTGGGTGGCGGATGGCGCAACGCCTTCTTCGAACATGCGCCGATGGTCTTCCGCTTTCTGCCGCAAGAGACCCGCATGGATATCGTACGGCGCTGGCTCGGACCGGCGGGCGGATGGCCCGCACGCCGAGCCGTCGAGCAAGGGCCGGTCCTGCTCGGTCAGACGCTGCGCGGTGCGGAATATCGCGACGGCCGTGTACAGTTGCGTCTTTCAGGTCGCGACGGCGTGGAAACCGTCGTCGCGACCGATCACGTCATTGCGGCGACTGGCTACAAGGTCGACCTGCGGCGCCTCGGCTTCCTTGACAAGGGGATGCAGACCGACCTGAGGATGGCCGAGCATACGCCGGTCCTATCACCGAATTTCGAGTCGTCCGTGCCTGACCTTTATTTCGTCGGCCTGGCGGCGGCGAACACGTTTGGGCCCGTGATGCGCTTCCTGCTGGGCGCGCGCTACACGGCGCGGCGGCTCACGCGGCACTTCTCGCAACCGGTCGCGGCGCAGTAGGCCGGGGCGCCGAAACCGTACCATGCTGGCCACGGCGCCGAGCGACCAAATCCCCGCCGTCGTTGTCGGTGGCACCGACAATTGCGGCGGGCTCGGCGTTGTCCGGAGCCTCGGACAGGCCGGCGTTCCGGTCATCGTCGTCGACAGCGAGGCCACCGCGCCGGCGCTGCATTCGCGCTACGCCCGCAAGGTGTTGATGCCGGAGCTGAGCGGATATTCGTTCGTACAGAATCTCCTGAAGCTGCAAGCCGGCCTCAACTCGCGACCGGTTCTGTTCCTGACCAGCGATGAGGCTGCGCTCACAGTTTCGGAATATCGCACTGATCTGCAGCGCGGCTACCAACTCCGCCTGCCCGAGCACGATCGCCTGGCGTCATTGATGAAGAAGAACGACTTCCAGCGACTGGCGATCGAGCACGGCTTTCCGATCCCTCGCTCGGTGCGGATCAGGAGCTCCAACGACCTCGGCGGCTTGGGCGGGCTGAACTTTCCCGCTGTCGTGAAGCCTTCCATCAAAACCGAAGACTATGTGACGCACGAGTTCGAGCGCGGGTATCCGGTGGCGTCGCTCGAACAGGCAGAGTCCGTCATCCGCCGCATCCTGCCTGTGCTGCCGGATCTGATCGTGCAGGAATGGATCGAGGGCCCGGACAGCGCGATCTACTTCTGCCTCATGTACCGCGGCAGCGGTGGACCCGTATCCTCCTTCACCGGACGCAAGCTCAGCATCTGGCCGCCTGGCGTTGGCACGACGGCGAGCTGCACGTCGGCCCCCGAAGCGCACGAGGAACTGCACCGGCTGACCGAGGCATTTTTTGCGGCTGTGTCATTCGTCGGAATGGGCAGCATGGAATACAAGCGCGATGCTCGCACCGGCCGGTTCTTCATGATCGAACCGACGGTCGGCCGCGTGGATTGGCAGGAAGAGGTTGCGACCTTGAACGGCGTGAACATTCCTCTTGCGGCCTACCTCCACGAAATCGGCACGGACGTGCCAGCGGCGGTGCCGAGCCCCCCGGTGATCTGGTGTGATGGCGCACGGCACTGGAAGGCGAGACGCATCAACCCTGCCGCCGGAATCAGATTCCCCGAGGCCGACGTGCGCGATGCCTATTGGCGGCTCACCGATCCGCTGCCGGCCCTGTTCCACGCCTTCACGATGTTCATCCGGACATTGCGGCGCGCGCTGAGGCGGCGCGAGACACGCCGCTCCGGCAAGGGGTTCAGCGCCGTGATCCGCTGAGGCGCGCACCGGGATCTCGCAAGCCGAGCGCCGCCGTGATGGCCGGATCGAATTCGCGCGTGGCATCGTCGGTCGTCAGTCCCATGCCGTTGAAGAAATTCCAGAATGCCCACGGCATGCCCGCGGCCTCGCAGGTCTCACGCACGTCCGCGATATAGCGCGCGCGATCCGGCGCGGACGCAGCGACATAGCGCTCGTCTGTGCGCAGCGCGCCGAATTCGCCGAGCAAAACGCGGTTGCGATCAATACGATGATGGTCGGCCCATGCGGTCACGCGGGCGAAGTGGCGTTCGATGAAGCGCCGATCCGGCAGTGCAGCGAAATATTCGTTCAGCACGCGTTCGATGGTCGCGGCGATCGCGCGCTTCTCGGCTACGGGCGTGGCGCGGTCAGCCGCGAGGCGTGCGGCGACCGCAGCGCGGGTCTGCTCCCGCGATCCGGCCGACGAGGGCCAAGGGACCGCAGTAAGATAGCGGTACATTGGTTCGGAGGTCATCCATGGCGCGCCCTGATGGCTGAACAGATAGGGCTCGTAGAAATGGAATGCGTAAAGTGTGTTGGAATCGCCAAGCGATGACGGGTTGAGGGGCTCGAGCCCCGCGATCATGCTGCCGCATGCGCCGGTCACAACCAGCGTGAGAGACGGCGCTGCGCGCCGCGCGGCGCGCAAGAGTTCGCCCTGCATGATCGTCCAGTCGGCCGCGCCGCAGCGCTGCGGAGGCTCGTTGAGCGGCTCGAATGCAACGCGCGCCGGGTCGAAGCGCGCAAGTTGCGCGGCCATGTCGTCCACGAGCCTCAGATAGCGCGTGAACAGCGGCGCACTCACGTCTCCGACTAGCCGTGCGGGGTTCCAGTAATGTGTCGCGCTGTTCGGATGCAGATTTACGACGATGGAGAAATCGTGCATCAACACCAGCTCAATCGCGGCGATGACATCGGCGAACAATCGGCGGCGGCGGTCACCGGCAAACGCCAGCAGCGGACCCGGATCGACGGGCAGCCGCACGAAGTCGATTCCCGCGCGGCGCAAGGCGGACAGGTCGTCGCGCGTCGGGATGGGGCGATCCGGCTGATAGGACGGCCAGTCGTATTCGGTGCTCGGCGCTGGGAACTCGCGCGTGAGCGAAAACCACGGCCACAGGTTCATTCCGCGGCGCAGCCGGATGACGGGCGCATCCGTGGACGCGGCGCGGCGGATCGCCGGCAGACTGAGCGCGGCGCAGGCCACCAGCGCGCCGACAATCTGGCGTCGCGTGGCGGGCCGAGCGGGCTTCACTGTAATCGCGCCTGTTGCGCCTGTTCCGGCGGCACCTGCGTCTGCGGCGCGAGCGCGTATCCACCCAGCGCCGCAAGCTCGCACTCGTACTGGAGCAAAATATCGGCCCAGTTGAAATCCGCAGCCGCCCGCAGCCGCGCCGCCATACGGGCGCGCGCGACCGCGATATCGTCTGTCAGAATGCGCTCTATCATGCGCTCGCATTCATCCGTGTCGGAGAAGAAGAACTGTTCGACTCCGGCGGTCCACACGTTGAACCGGTTGCGGTGTGCGAGCACGGCGTTGCCGCACCACAGCGCTTCGACCAGTGAGGGATTGGTCCCGCCGACCATGTGGCCATGGCAGTACGCGCGCGCATGAAAGCGCAGCGCCTGCACGGCCGATTTGTCGTAGATTGCGCCGGGAAAGATCACGTCGCCGCTTGCTGCGGTCGTCACGGCCGCATGATAGGCATTGCCCGCATCGATGCGGCCGAGCACGACTAGCTTCGCGCCGCGCGGGCGGCGTGAGAACGCCTGCACCAGCGGCAGGATGTTGTTGTCCGGCTCAAGCCGCGCGATGCAAATCAGATAGTTTCCCGGCATGAGGCCAAGGCCGATGACCGGCGCAACGGGCGCCGCCGTCACCTCGTCGCCCCCATACGGGATCACCGCGATGGCGCCGCGCGGCCTGCGCCTCGCCAGATGATTCGCGATCGCCGGATGGTCCGCCACCAAGCGTTGGCCGAGCCACGCGCCGAGCCATTCGTTGAGATAAAACCACAGACGCACCAGCCGGCTCCATTTCGGCCGCTGCCATTCGATACCGTCCATGTTGATGAGTATCTTTCGGCCCTGCGCGCGCAGCAGCGCAAGCAGCGCCGCGGTGTTATAGCCGAGCACCAGGCACACGCCATCCTGCGTGGAGGCATGGCGGATCGAATGCCAGTCAAATGATATCGTGCCGAGCGCGCCCGCCTGATCGACTTGCACGTTGATCCGTTCGATACCGCGCCAGGTGTCGGCGGAAGATCGCTGCGTCACCGCCGGGACATCGTGCTGGCAGTAGACCGTGACGTGCCAGCCGCGTTCGGCCAGGAACAACGAAAGCTTCTCGGCGAAGCTCTCGAATCCCCCATGCGCCGCCGGGACGCCGCGCGTTCCGAGCACGAGTACACGAGGTTGGGCATCCGTCATTCGGCCGGCCTGAATCGGGACAATGTCCGTCCCGTTGCGGGATGGAACCATGGTCTCTCGCCCTTCCGCCGCAAGCGGCGTGCCAGCGCGCCGGACGCCGCCTCTTGACCATGGAGTCCGGCGCCGCTTTCGTTAACGACACCGGCACAATTGCATTGATTGCGTCGGCCACTCGTGGACCTTAGTGACGGGGAGCGGCAAACATCGCGCGTTGAGTTTTTTTGTCTTTTGAGCGGCGGCCATGCGTATCGTTTGCGTCCACCAAGGCTACGAACTCTACGGCTCGGACCGGTCGTTCATCGATTCGGTCGCCGCGCTGCGCGAGGCCTGGCCGCACGCCGAGATCGTGGTCGTGCTGCCGCATGACGGCCCGATCCGCCGCCCGCTGCAGGCCTACCCAACACGGATCGTCATCGAGCCCCTCTTCATCCTCCGCCGCCGTGGACTTGCAAAGCTGATCGTCACGGCACCGTTCCGGATCGTACCGGCACTTTGGCGCGCGGCGCGCCGCATGCGCTCCGCCGATCTCGTCTATGTGAATACCGTGGTGGTGCTGGATTATCTGCTCGCGGCGCGTCTGTTCAGCAAGAAAACCCTGGTGCATGTCCACGAGATTCCGGATGGTCTGAAACTTCGGGTGTTCCGCCGGCTGCTCCGATGGACGCGCGCCGATGTGATTTTCAATTCGAAGGCCACGCGGGCCGCATTTCGGCTGCCGGCCGGCCACACCCAGCACGTCGTCTACAACGGCATCGCGACGCCGCCAGTCGCGCAGGCTTCCGACTACGACGGCAGGCGTCCTCTCCGGCTCCTGATGCTTGGCCGTATCAGCCGTATCAAGGGGCAGGACCTCCTGATCGAGGCGCTGGCTCTGCTGCCGAAGACGATTGCGCAGCGGCTGGAGGTCCGGATCGTCGGGGAGTCCTTTCAGAACGACGCGTTGCGCGAATCTGCACTGCACGAGACGGTCGCCGCCGCCGGACTTGGCTCGATCGTGCGCTTCGAACCGTTCCAGGAGGATACCGCGCCGCTCTACCGTTGGGCCGATGTCGTTGCGGTGCCCTCGCGGTTGCCGGAATCGCTTGGCCGCGTTGCGATCGAAGCAATGGCGCATTGCCGGCCGCCCCTGGTGACGCGCACTGGCGGCCTCATTGAAATCGTGGAGGACGGCCTCACCGGCTGGATCGTGCCGCCGAACGATGCGAGCGTGCTGGCGCGCACCATCGGCACCATTGTGACCGAGCCCGATTTATGGCGCGGATACGGACCGGCTGCCCGCTCGCGTTTCGAGTCGACATTCGCGGCGCGCGGCATCATCCGGCAGTTTCAGGCGATCGTGCGCGCCCGTTTTGGCGCGGACAGCGAGCGTCGCGCAACCGCCGGCCTCGCTCGTGTGTGATTGAGCCATGCCGCGCGATATCATCCAGCTCGGACGCAACTTTCTGCTCTCGCTCGGCGGCGAAGGACTACAGAGCGGCTTCCATTTCGTCCTCAACCTGGTTCTGATCCGGCTCTTGTCGCCCCACGACTTCGGCGTCTTCGCGATTGCGTTCGTTCTGGGCGGAATTTCGCTGACCTACGGCAATGCGCTGGTCTCCACTCCGGCCGCCGTGATGATGCCGCGGCTGAAAAGTCGTGGTGCGGTCGATTTCCAGGATGTGATGTTCGGCTCGATCGCGCTGATGATCTCGGCCGGTATTGCAATCATTGTCGCAGCGGGCCTGTGGTTCGCGACCGGCCAGATGGCGGAAGCGATCGCCGGCGGCGCGTTCAGTGGTCTGTGGACGCTGCGCAATCATGTGCGCAACGTGATGTTCGCACGCCATGCGATGATTGCCGCCACCCTGTCGGACTTCAGCTACACGTCGAGCGGCGTCCTCCTTGTCAGCGGCGTGCTCTTCCTGCTGCCGGCCTTTCCGCAGCTCACCGGCGTACTGCTGGCGCTGTCTGCGGCAAATATCGTGGCGGTCCTCGTCGGGTTGGGTGCGCTCGGCCGTGGCGCGCGCATCAGCTTACGGAGCAGCGTCTGGCGCCGCTACCGGGCGATCTGGTCGGACGTCGCATGGTCCCTGATCGGGACCACCACGTGGGCCGTGCAAGGCCAGGCGCTGATGTTTCTGGTCGCCGCAATCGTCGGTCCGGCAGCCTACGCGCCGCTGGCTGTCGGCGTGGTGCTGTTCACGCCGTTGCGTCCGGCGGTCTCGGCTTTCATCAATGTGTTCCGCCCGGATTTTGGCGCCCTTCTTGCGCACGGGCAGCTTGGACGCCTGCGAGTAACGATGTACATCATCGTCGCCCTGATCATTCTCTCCTGCATTGCTGTTGGCGGCGCCCTCTGGCTCGGCTGGCCGCTTCTCGACACGTACCTTTTTGCCGGCAAGTTCGACGACGCACCAATGCCGCTGATCGTCGCCCTTTCGGGAATCGCGGCCGCAACCTATTTCACCTACAACGTTCCGCTTGCACTCGTTCAAGGCGCTCGCGAGTTCAGACCGGTCGCGCTCGCGACCACGTTCGGCGCCATCGTCGGACTTACGTCCGTTTCGATCCTGCTTGCCGTCACTTCGGTCGCTTGGTCGCTGGCAGGCTTCATTGCGGGCGAAGCGGTTTGCGGGGTCTATCTCTGGATCGCTGCGCTACGCATCCTACGTGAGCACGCAGCGCCGATACGAACGCAACCGGCCGCGTCGGTCGGCGCGGCGTAACTACAGATATCACGAAAAAAGCCCGGCCGAGCGGCCAGGCCTCGTGTTTGCGGCGAACGTCTTACTGCGCGATGCGCAGCTTCGAGAGATTGTTTCCGATCTGGCTGAAGATCGTCCCGATCTGCGAGGAACTGGTCACCAGGAAGAACTTGTCCGTCGTGCTGGCGCAGTTCTGCAGCAGCGTCGAGGTGGGATCGCTGTCCGTATTCACCTGGATGGTGTAGAGAGTGATTCCGGCGGCTTTCACGTTGTTGCACGTCATCTGCTGGCGCGCATCGATCGAGGCCTGATCCGTGTACCAGCGGTTCTGTGTGTTGAGGCCGTCGGTGAGCAGGATGATGACCTGGTTGTAGGTGTAGTTCGGATCTTTGGCGGGCGGCGCCGGATAGGGACCGCCGCCGACCAGCGACATCCAGCCGTGCGCGAGGCCGATCGCCTGGTTGGTGTTGCCTGCCGGGCTCATGTTGTTGACCAGCGTGGTCATCGCCGTCCAATCGTAGGTGAGCGGCAGGATGGCCTGCGGACAGGCGGCATATTGCTCGGCCGGGAACTGGGACGACTGGCTCGAACCCGGCGCGTTCGCATTGGTGTCATAGTCCTGGCCGGTCGGCGTATTCGAGCTGCCGCGGTCGGTGACGCAGCCGTTCCATGTGTCGTGACTGGCGGGCGTCCATTTCGGTTTGCCGTTCTCAAGCATGCAATCGCTGTAGCTGTTAACGCCCTGGCCTTTGCTGCAGGTCCCGTTTTTGTTGTCCCAGTCGCTCCAGTCGATCCAGCTTGCACCTTTGTTGCTGGCGCCGACGTTCACGTCCTTCACGAACGGAACGATCGACACATAGACGTCGCCGTTGGTGGTCGCGGCATTCCTGAGCTGGGTTAGCAAACCGTTGGTCGCGGTCTTCAACGCGTCGATCTTGCCGGCGCTCGCCATCGAGCCGGTGTTGTCGAGCGCCAGCGCGACGCGCAGGCGGCTGTTGCCCCATTTGACGATCGAGGTGCTCCCGATGTTGAGGCTCGAGAAACCGAGGACGTTCATGAACGTGGTATCCATCGAGCCCGACACCGCGATGGTGAGCTGCGAACCGCCCGTTGTGGTATAGCTCGGCGTGATCACGATATTCTTCGCATCGGGGTGATTGAACATTGCCTGGAAGTAGGCGTTGGTCTTTGTCTGCAGCTCACTCGGAGTCAGCGTCGGCGCGAGCTTGGCCATCGCGAGCGCGGTTGCGTCGATCGCGGATTGCATTCCGGTGCGCACCGAACTGGCGCGGCTGTAATCGATGGCGGCGCCGGTGAGACCGATCACCGGAATGATCGCAAGGGCGAACATCGGCGCGACGCCGCCGCGGCGGTCAGCCATGAAACGGGAGAGCAACATGTCACGCATCCTGGTTATGCACATTGCGGCAGATTGCCATGAAGGCTTTTACATTCCGTTGAGGCAATTGCGCGCTTTCAGAGCGAGATATTCAATACTGTATTAACCAAATTGGCCGCGGAGTGAGCCAAGAACTCTTACTCGGGATCGGACTCAACCGGCGGGGCCTTCATCTGCCCGTTCATGTAACAAAGTCAGTTGCCGGGTCTCGTTGCCCTGCCTCCGAGGGTGCGTGGAAGGTTCTATAAATTTGTCGGCTGACATGTGCGATCGATCAAACATCATCAGGGCGGTCTTGTATCGATGATAAGTAGATCGATGGTGTCCTGAAAAACCTGAGCTCGATTGCGCTCTAGCGAGCGATACATCAGTTCGTTAGTGGCCTGGCGTGCCGGGCCGAGTTGCGTGAGCTGACGGCGGCCCTTGGCAATTGCAGAACCGAGCTGCGCGCATCTAGCGGATTTAGTCTCTTCCCCAGGAGTTCCAGCTTGATGAGCTTATTCACTTCGACGGCAACAAACGAGGGTAGAGACCTCGAGTCTCCGTGCGAGATCGGTTACTGTGATCGCAGGAGACTGTGCAATGGCCGTGAACGTCACATACTGCGGGCCGCTGAGGCGGAGATAAGATGCATAGTGGTCCCGAAGCTTCAGGGATGAGTGTCGAGATCGCGATCATCTTGGTGATTAATTGCCGGCACGCCTAATCCGTCCCGTCAATCTACACACTCTCAACTGAAGTGCTGAGCGGAGGAAATGGATCCGCATACGCAGTGCCTTGGGAAATCTTGCTCCGGGGCCGCATCCCATCGCCGCGTCGCATACCAGCCGAAGTGCGCCCCTAGATCGCGTGCCCGTTGTACATGGTGTGTAAACTTTTGATGAAATGTCCTCGCCCGCCGAACTGACAGGGTCGGCCCATCACGCGGTTGATGAGGATGGCCTGCTTAGGCGCTTTTGCAGTCGCAGCGCAGTGCTCTTGTCTTCGTAATAATCAAGAATCCTGCCGATCAAGCTGTAGCCGAATTTTCGATACAGATTGACTGCCAGAACATTAGCTTCTCGCACTTCCAGACGCATCGCGTTAGCACCACGATGGTGTGCTGCATTTTCTGCCGCACTTAGCAGGCGAGAACCTATCCGTTGCCCCGCATATTGGCCATCGACGGCGATGGAATACAACCGCGCGCATTCTCTTTGCGAGCAAAACAGGACGAGAGCATAACCGCATAAGGTCCCACCGGACTCTGCGATAATAAGCACCGCGGTAGGAGAGTTGAGACATCGCGCAAAACTGCGACGAGAGAGGCGATCGTGCATGAAACTGCGCAATTCGAGTGCTTCCAGATCGTCGACATCGGCGCGAGTCCCGGTGCGCAACGTCAACGACGAACCCTGCGGCG
>JAXDOA010000216.1:0-2723 GCA_034669125.1 Hyphomicrobiales bacterium | reverse complement strand
GTTGGTCATCGCGCCGTAGCCCCAGGTATTGGCTACGCCGGCAACCGTCGTCGAATGGCAGATACGCGCCTGATGGTCGGAGTTGTTGGTGCCCCAATAGGCCGCGAACTTGCGATTGAGATAGGCGCCCTCGTTGGTGAACTTGGCGGAGCCAAGCCAATAGACCGAGTCCGCGCCCGACTTGCCGCGGATCTGCATCAACTTGTCGCCGATCTCGTTGATCGCGACGTCCCAGGAGATGCGGGTCCACTGCCCGTTCACCAGCTTCATCGGGTAGCGCAGGCGGCGGTCGCCGTGCACCAGTTCGCGCGTCGCCGCGCCTTTTGCGCAATGCGATCCGCGGGTGATCGGCGAATCCCAGGCCGGCTCCTGCCCGACCCACACGCCGTTGACGACTTCCGCCATCAAGGTGCAGCCGACCGAGCAGTGCGTGCAGATGTTTTTGCGCAGCGTGCCGCCGGACGTGACCATCGAGCCGGCAGCGTCCGCCTTGCGGACGCTCGCAAGCGGCAGCGCACCGACAGCGGCCAGTCCACCTGCCGTGAGGCCGGCGCGGCGCAGGAACGCGCGGCGATCGAGGCCGCGTGCTTGTCCGGCGAACGCGGCGGCGAGCGAGCCGCGGCGTGCCTGATGTTCGCTTCGTTTGATCAGCACGTTCGCCTCCTCAGCTCGGGTACCGGTTCACGCGATAGAACGCCTTCACGTGATCTGTTTCCTTGTAGCGGGCCGTCCGCTTTTCATCGTTGTTCTCGCTGTCGGCTTTCGCCGCTGTCGCGAGCGGCGCCGCGGCCGCAGCGCCGGCGCTGACGCCGAGCACGCGAAGGAAGTCGCGACGGCCCACGGTCGGCTTGTCATTCTGTTTCATCGCATTCCCTCCAGGTTCGCTTTTTCGCGGCTGCCCTCTGACGACGGCAGCGCGAATGCTTCCTTTTCGATGTCCATGAACACGCGGCCGAGCACACCGACGCTGCGGTAGAAGCTGGCCGCATTCGCGCGCTCCAGATCGGCGAAGAAACGGCCGATCCAGGGCAAAAGATGTTTCTCGAAGATGACGCGGTCGGCGCCTTCCGGCGCGGGCAAGCCACCGCTCACGATGCCGGCCATGATTTCGCACAAGGTCGCGGCGTGATCCTCGGGCTCGTAGTTGCCTTCGACCCGTTCGATCCCGAAGCGCGCGAGGTCCTCGCGCAGGCGTGCGAGCGGGCGCTCGTGCAGAAATCCCGCAATGTAGAAGGAGCCGTAAGGCAGGAGTTCGCCGCGTCCAAGCCCGATGAACAGATCGAAGTATTCGCGCTCGACTTTCTGAACCGACGCGTCCGCCGCAGCTTCGGCGAGGGAAACATGCGCGACGCCGAGCGGGGTCGCATCGCCGCGCAACGCCGCGAGCTTCTTGAGCAGCGCCGCATTCGGTGCGCGTACCAGCAACGTGGAGAGCAGCGCGTATTCCTGCGCACGCGCGATATCGACGTCGTCGACCGTCCGCGCCGCTTCATCGCGCTCTTGATAAAGGTCGGGCCGTAACACCTTGCGATCGACGCCGGTCGCGGCCTCGACACCGAGAACACGTTCGGCGGGAACCTTGTCCCAGTTGGAAACGGATGGCTGCGACACGCCGACGCGCCGCGCGAGTTTGGAAACACCGCCGGCCGCCTGGATGGCCTCGCTCAATCCTGGATCACGCATCAAATGCCGTCAAAGCTCATGTCGCCCCCGCCACATGAGAAGGTTTCGAAAAGGCTAGATGGTGCCCTAATGGTGGTCAATAGCTGGGCGATAGGCTCAGGCTATACTTTCGTCAGCGCGGCAATGCACCGCCATGTATTCGATGTGACAATTGTTTTGGTTTTTCCTGTGCTTCCGTGACGCCATGCTGCGGTGCACTATAATCTCTATCGCTTTGCAGCAATACTTGGCTGCCTAACACTTGGGCAGATTTTTGCTTCTCTTCTTCTTCTGGTGCGCCCGTTTCGGGCGCGATTTCGGCCGCCGGTTCCTTTACTATCGCATTGGAATGATTTGAATTTTCTGCATCTTCTATTCTCGGCCCAGCCGCGCGTGGCTCGTCGGGTTGTGCCGCCTGTCCGATCTCGCTGACCACCCGCGCGATCATCCGGCGGACTTCGTCGGTTGCTTCGAGCGGACCGAAGCCCGGCATCGCATTCGGATCGGTGAAGTCCCAGGCGTTTTCCGCAAGGCCGACGAAGTCCCGGATCGCGGGATCGGCGGTCCACACGTGGCGAAGCGCCGCACGAGTCAACTCGGCCGGTACGCCGTCGCGCAGGAACGCCGTGACGTCGGAGAGCGCCGTGATCGATTCGATCGGCGGCAGGCTCGCCGGGTCGAATGGCGTTTCGGCTTTGTCGGCCTCACGGGACTCAGGCGCTTTCGCCGTTGCCTCAGACGCCGGCGCAGGAGCCTGCTCCGCCTTGGCGACGTCCCGTTTGCGCCGCGACCAGCGTTTGAGGAAATCCTCGTCGCTCATTCGCCTTGCTCCTCCCGCGCGCGCCGCCCGAGCGCCTCGGGGTTGGCACGGTCGCGCTTGCGCTTGAAGAACTGACGCTCGACATGATGTTCGGCGACAAAGGCGGCGACCAGTTCCGCAATCGGCGGCGGCATCGGCACCGACTCGACGATGTTGCTTCCGGCCTCAGTCGCCGCCTCGCCCTCGGACGGATCCGCCGTGACCGTGAACAGCTCATAGGGCGGATCGGACTCGGTCGGCC
>JAXDOA010000215.1:0-2694 GCA_034669125.1 Hyphomicrobiales bacterium | reverse complement strand
TGCCGGGCTCGGCTGGTTTCCGGTGCCGAATTCCGATGTCAGCTTCACGGGCATTCGAACCATCCGGGTGCGCCACAACAGTCTCGGCCTGCGCGACATCGAGCACGATGCAGCGCCAAAGCCCACGATCGCGTTCGTCGGCGACTCGTTCGTCTGGGGCTATGACGCCGAAGCGAGCGAGCGCTTCACCGAAGTGCTCCGGGCAAAGATGCCTGAGCATCGCATCGTCAATGCGGGGGTGACGGCTTACGGCACCGACCAGGAATATCTGGTGCTGCGGCGATTGTGGGACCGCATCAAGCCGGATGTCGTCGTGCTGATGGTGTGCGTCGATAACGACCGCAAGGACAACACCGTCAATACGCGCAGCGACGGACCGTACAAGCCGTATTTTGTGATGACGCCGGATGGTGGGGCGTTCCGGGGAATCCCGGTGCCGTGGTCGCGGCATCTTTATTTCGCCGACAATTGGCTGGCGCGCAATTCCTGGGTCGTCCGCGTCGCCGTCTCGGCCTATGTGCTGATCGCGAACCCGCAGATCACGGTGCCGGACCCGACCGAACGCCTGATCGGGATGATGCGGGAGTTCGTGGAATCGAACGGCGCGACATTTCTGGTCGGACTGCAATATCGCGAGCCGCAGCTGGAGGCGGCGCTCGCTGCGCAGAAAATTCCGTACGTGTCATTCGATGGCGCCGAGCATTACTTCGGCGATGGCGACCACTGGACGCCCAAAGGCCATGAGTTGGTGGCGGACCGGTTGATGACGCTGTTGTCCCAGAACGGAATTGGCTCGTCCAACGCGCAGCGCCAATAAGGCGTTTCCCTCAGCGCGGCCCGCCCTCTTTCAGCAATTCGGCGACGCGCGATTGCTCGGCCGGCGTGAGCTGTTCCTGCGCCTGCGCGGTTTGGCTTTCGTTGCCCCGGCGACGGACGAAAGCGATGACTCCCCACCCGCCGATCACGAGCGCCGCGAACGGCGCCAGCCACAGCAGCAGCGTGTGCGCCGTCACGCGCGGCTTGAGCAGCACGAACTCGCCGTAGCGCGCCACGAGGAAGTCGATCACCTGATTGTCGCTGTCGCCCGCCGACAGGCGCTCGCGCACCAGCACGCGCAGGTCCTTCGCGAGCGGCGCGTCCGAGTCGTCGATCGACTGGTTCTGGCACACCATGCAGCGCAGCTCCTGGCTCAACGCGCGGGCGCGCGATTCGAGCGCGGGGTCTTTCAGGATTTCGTCGGGCTGGACCGCGAGGGCCGAAGTCATCGCCAGCGTGAGGCCTATGAGTACGGCTATCGTGAGTCTTGACTCATATATCGCATTATGCGATATATTGGCATGAAGCCGGTGAGGTTCACGCCAGCCGCCACAACGCAATGGCTGAAGCTTGCACCGAACGTACGCCAGCGCATCAACACCCGCCTTGAGCAATTTGCAAGTACTGGCCATGGCGATGTTAAACGATTGAAAGGTCGTTCGGGGGCGCGGCTTCGTGTTGGTGACTGGCGCGTGATCTTCTACGAGGAGCATGGGACGATCATCGTCACGGACGTTGGGCATCGACGCGAAATCTACAACTAAGAGGCCCGTTATGACAGTTCGATTTGAGACGACGCCGAAGGGGGAAGTTGCGATCCTTCCACGTGCGGAATACGAGCGTCTCAAGAAGCTTGCCGATGAGGCGATGGAAGACGCCGGAACGGCGCGTCTGGTCGCCCGCGCCAAGAAGGAAGTCGCGACGGGTGTGCCGTTGCTTCCCAAGGAGGTGGTTGATCGCCTTGCGGACGGCGAGAACCCGATCCGAGTGCTGAGGGAGTTCCGCGATTATACGCAGAATGACTTGAAACATGCGGTTGGGATTACTCAGGGCTATCTCTCCGATCTCGAAACTAGCAAGCGCAAAGGTCCGTTCGAATTGCACCGAAAGATTGCCCGCGCTCTCGGAGTACCATTCGAATTGCTTGCACCAATTGCGGTTTCCCTTGAAGAGGCCGATCCGGCGCTCGCCGCCGCGCGCAAAAGTGGGATCGATGACATAAAGCGTTGGCGTCGTCGCCGCTAATCCTACTCCGCCGGCTGCAGCGACGACTTGTGCCGCGCGGGCTTCGGCGCGCCGACGCGCAGGCGACGGTCGGACAATGACAGCGCGCCGCCGAACACCATCACGACGCAGCCGAACCAGATCAGCAGCACCAGCGGCTTGTGATAGAGCCGGATCGCGATCGCACCGTCGGTTCCGACATCGCCGAGCGAGAGATAAAGTTGCGAAGCGCCGCGCGTCAACAGCGCCGCCTCGGTGGTGGACATCTGGCGCTGCGGGAATGTGCGCTTCGACGGCTCGAGCACGTCGATCACTTCGCCGTCACGGCGTACCGTGAAGCGCGCGACCAGTTCGCGATAGTTTGGGCCCGGCCGCGGCATCAGGTTGTCGAGCGTCACATCGTAGCCGCGCAGCGAGACGCTCTCGCCCGGCTTCAACGAGACGATGCGCTCGGAATTCCACTGGCTTTCGGCGATCACGCCGAGCAGCAGCATGCCGGCGGCAAAATGCGCAACCGCCGTTCCCCATGCCGAGCGCGGCAGCCCGCGCGCGCGGGCAAACGCGACGGTGAGCGGCTGGCGGAACAGGCCGACACGCTCGATCGGATCGACCAGCGCGCCGATCATCACGTAGACCGCGAGCCCGACGCCGAAC
>JAXDOA010000214.1:0-5873 GCA_034669125.1 Hyphomicrobiales bacterium | reverse complement strand
TCCTCCATCGCTATTACGAAGCCGGTCCGGCAACCGAACCGGTGCCCGAGCGCTTCTTGGCGAAGCTCGAATCGCTGCCGCCCCAGAAGCGCGCCTTCGCGTGGTGGCCATCCGCGCTGATGAATTGGGATTTCGCGCCGGCCTGGCCGCGCGTTGCAGCGCTCGCCGGTGCCGCCGTGCTCGGCATCTCGATCGGCCTGTCAAACATCGGCACGCGCATCGCGGCCGATCTCGATCTGGTGCGCGTTGCATCCGCGGAGGATGCCGGCGCCAATGTGTTCGATGTGGATTCGGTGACGGGGCTGCGCCCATGACGATGACCATGACGATGCCGGACCGCTCCTCGCGCTGGCTGCTGGTCGGCTCGCTCGCGCTCAATCTGTTCTTCGTCGGCACCATCGGGGCGCTTGCGGTGCGCCATTACGTGATGCCGGCACCGCAGGTCGCGACCGAACGGCCGCGTACTGCTGCGGCGCGCATCGAACGTCTCGCCGCGCCGCTGCCCGCCGCGGACGCCGAGAAACTGCGCGCTGCGTTCCGGGCGCGCGAGGCGGCAGCCGAAGGGGCACGCGATACGCTCAACCGCGCGTTCGAACGCATGCAAGCTGCGTTGCGCGCGCAGCCGTTCGACCCGGCGCAGCTTCGCGCAACGCTGGCCGACGTGCGCACCGCGCGGCCGCCGTATGAGCAGGTGATGCAGGAGATCTATCTTGCAGCCGCGACTGCGATGTCGCCGGAAGGCCGCGCCAGACTGACCGATTGGCCGCCGTCCCGCCCCGCGAGCACGCGCTGATTTCGTGAAAGCACCGCAATGAACGGGACCCAACGACTAGCGGCAAACGGCGTGCCTCGGCGCGTGCTGGCGCTCGTGCTCGCGCCGTGCCTGTCGGGCTGCATCTTGACCACCGGAACAGTCACGGCGCCGGTGGTCGATGTGCCGCCGGCCTATCGGGAGGCATCCGGCAAGCCGCGCGCGGCGCGGCCCGCGCCCGACTGGTGGCGCGGCTTCCGCTCGGGCGAACTCACCGCGCTGGTCGAGCAAGCGTATCTTGCCAACCTCGACATCGCGGCTGCGGTCGCGCGCATCGAGCAGGCGGACGCGTCGACGCGGATCGCGGGCGCGCCGTTGCTGCCAGCGATCGAGTTCGACGGATCGGCGACCCGCGCCGGGACCGGCACCACGCCGGGCACGTCCACCTATCGGGCGGTCCTGAACGCCAGCTACGAGATCGATTTCTGGGGCAAGAACCGCGCGGCGCTGCGCTCGGCGGAGTTCGCGTCGATCGCCACGCGCTTCGACCGCGAAGTCATCGTGCTCTCCACGGTCGCGAGCGTCATCAATACGTACTTCCAGATCCTCGCGGCGCAGGACCGGCTGCGCATCGCGCGCAGCAACGTGGACGCGGCGACGCGGATCCTGACCGTCTTCCAGGATCGCCTCGGTGTCGGCACAGCGAGCGGCCTCGACATCGCGCAACAGCAGTCGCTGGTCGCGCAGCAGCGCGCCGCGATCCCGCCGCTCGATCAGCAATTGCGCCAGAGCATCGCGACACTCGCGGTGCTGCTTGGCGAGCCGCCCTCGCGCCTGAGCGTACGCGGCGGCAGTCTGCAGGCGATCGCGGCGCAGAGCGCGGCGCCCGGCCTGCCGTCCGATCTCCTGTTGCAGCGCCCGGATATCCGCGAAGCCGAGGCGCGACTGTCCGCCGCCGACGCCAGTGTCGAGAGTGCGCGCGCCGCGCTGTTCCCGAGCATTCAACTCACCGGGCAGGGCGGCTTTGTCAGCGCGGCGCTCCACACGCTGTTTATTCCGCAGTCCGCCATCTATTCGGTCGCCGCGAGCCTGACACAGCCGGTGTTCGACGGTTTCCGGCTGCTCAGCCAGCTCGATCTGCGCAAAGGTCAGCGCACTGAGCTCTTGCAGCTTTATCGCAAGGCCATCATCTCCGGCTTTGCGGATGTCGAGAGCGCGCTGATCGCGATCCGCGATCTTGCCGAGCAGGAACGTCTGCAAACCGAGGTGGTCGCGACGTCGCGGCGCGCCTACGAGCTTTCCGAAACACAATTGCGCGCCGGCACGATCGACATAACGACTGTGCTGAACACGCAGCGCACGTTGTTTCAGGCGCAGGACCAGCTCGTGGTGGTGCGGCTTACGCGATTGCAGGCAATCGTCAGCCTGTTCCAGGCGCTCGGCGGGGGCTGGGTGCTGCCGGATCAAATCGCGGACCGGCGAAGTATCAGGCGGGCGGGCCAAGACAAAGGTGTTCGATGAGACTTGCTCGCGTCCTGCCGTTCGCTGTGGGCATCGCCGTCGTCGTGGCAATCGGCGGTTATGTGGTCTACGGCCAGCAGCAACAGGAGCAGAAGACCAAGCGCGCGCGCGCCTTCCAGGACCAGCCTGCGCCGGTGCTGGCCGCGCGCGCCAGCGTCGCGGATGTGCCGATCTATCTCGATGCGGTCGGCAACACCCGCGCGCTCAATACCGTGACGGTGCGCCCGCAGGTCGGCGGGCAGATCGTCAAGGTGCATTTCAAGGAAGGCCAGGACGTCACGCGCGGCTTCGTGCTCGCCGAGATCGATCCGCGCACCTATCAGGCGCAGTACGACCAGGCGGTCGCCAAGAAAGCGCAGGACGAGGCGACGCTCGCCAATGCGCGGCTCGATGTCGACCGCTACACGCGGCTCGCCGCGTCGAACTCCGGATCGAAGCAACAGGCCGACACCCAGAAGGCGCTGGTCGCACAGCTCGAAGCGCAGGTGCAGGGCGATCAGGCGGCGATCGACAACGCCAAGACCATGCTGAGCTACACCAAGATCGTTTCGCCGCTCGACGGCCGCACCGGACTGCGGCTGATCGACGAAGGCAACCTGGTGCAGGCGAATGACGCCAACGGCATCGTGGTGATCACTCAAGTTCGGCCGATCTCGGTGCTGTTCAACCTGCCGCAGCAGCAGTTTCCGCAGGTCAACAAGGCCTTCGCCAACGGCCCGCTCGATGTCGACGCGATGGCGGTGGACGGAAAGACGTTCATCGATCGCGGCCAGTTGCGGGTGATCGACAACCAGATGGATCAAACGACCGGCACGGTCCGCATGAAGGCGGAGTACCCGAACCAGAACCTGCAGCTCTGGCCGGGGCAGTTCGTCAATGTCCGCCTGCTGGTCGATACCCTGAAGGGCGTGGTGACGGTGCCGACCGGGGCCGTGCAGCGCGGCCCGCAGGGCACGTTCGTCTACGTGGTCGGGGCCGACAGCAAGGTCGCGGTGCGCCCGGTCACGGTTGCGCAGCAGGACGACGCGCGCGCGGTGATTTCCGACGGCCTGAAGGCGCAGGAGCAGGTCGTCACGACCGGCTTCACGCGCCTCTCCAACGGCACGCGCGTAGTCGTACAGCAGGGCGAGGGCCAGCCGCCGGACGCGGCGCCGGCAGCGGCGCCGCAAAGTTCGGAAGCCGCGCCGCAAAGTCCGCAGGCTGTGCAACCCGAGGGCCGGCGCAAGCGCGAGGGTGGCGAGCGCCGCCGCTCGGAAAACACGTCCACTCCGGCGGCTCCGCCGAGCACCAAGCAATGAACGTCTCGGCGCCTTTCATCACGCGGCCGATCGCTACCTCGCTGCTTGGCGTCGCGGTGATGTTCGGCGGGCTGCTCGGCTATCTTTGGCTGCCCGTCTCGGCGCTGCCGCAGGTCGACTTCCCGACCATTCAGGTGACGACGCAGCTTCCCGGCGCTTCCCCCGACACGATGGCGTCGCTGGTGACGGCGCCGCTGGAGCGCCAGTTCGGCCAGATCCCGGCGCTCGCCACCATGACGTCGTCGAGCTCCTACGGCATCAGCCAGATCACCTTGCAGTTCGATCTCAACCGCGACATCGATGCGGCCGCGCAGGACGTGCAGGCCGCGATCAATGCGGCGGGCTCCGCGCTGCCGCGCAATCTTCCCTACCCGCCGATCTATTCGAAGGTGAACCCGGCCGACACGCCGATCGTCACGCTGGCGCTCACCTCCGAGACGGTATCGCTGCGTAGCTTAAGCGAGCTCGCCGATACGCTGCTGGCGCAGCGCCTGAGCGAGATTTCCGGGGTGGGCAATGTGGCGACGCAGGGCGGCATCAAGCCCGCGGTGCGCATCCAGGCCGACCTGCCGCGGCTCGCCGCCTATGGGTTGTCGCTGGAGGACATTCGGCAGGCAATCGTCAACGCCAACGTGGCTGGCCCGAAGGGCGCCTTCGACGGCGCATTCCAGGCCTACACGATCGCGGCGAACGACCAGCTTGCCGCGGCCGAAGCCTATCGCACGCTGGTGATCGCCTACCGCAACCAGAATCCCGTGATGCTGCGCGACGTAGCCGACGTCATCGACGGGCTGGAAAACGCCAAGGTCTCGGGCTGGCACAATGGCGAGCAGGCGGTTGTTATTGATATCCGCCGCCAGCCGGGCGCCAACGTGGTGCAGACGGTCAAGAACATCCAGGCCGAGCTGCCGCGCCTGCGCCGCATCCTGCCCGTCGGCGCGAAACTCACCGTGGTGCAGGACCGCACCGATACCATCCGCGCCTCGATCCGCGACGTGCAGTTCACCTTGGTGCTCGCAGTCGGCCTCGTCGTGTTGGTGGTGCTGATCTTCCTGCGCACCATCCGGGCGACGATCATCGCCGGCGTGGCGCTGCCGTTGTCGCTGATCGCGACCTTCTGCGTGATGTATTTCGCGGGTTTCTCGCTCGACAACCTCTCGCTGATGGCGCTGACGATCGGAACCGGTTTCGTGGTCGACGATGCGATCGTCATGATCGAGAACATCGTCCGCCACATGGAGGAGGGGGATTCGGCCTACGACGCCGCGATGCGCGGGGCGCGCGAGATCGGCTTCACCATCATCTCGCTGACCTTCTCGCTGATCGCGGTGTTCATCCCGCTGCTGTTCATGACCGGGCTAGTCGGCCGCATGTTCCGCGAGTTTGCCCTGACCCTCACCATTGCGGTCGTGGTCTCGGCCATCGTGTCGCTGACGTTGACGCCGATGATGTGCGCGAAACTGTTGCGCCACGAAGGCACTGGAGGCGGCAACCGGATCACCCGCTGGTTCGGCGGCCTCGTCGACGGCAGCGTCGCGGTCTACGGCCGCAGCCTCGAATGGGTGCTGCGCCATCAGACCCTGACGCTGGTGGTCACCGTCATCACCTTCGCGATGACGGCTTGGCTCTATCTCATCGTTCCGAAGGGCTTCCTGCCGCTGCAGGATACCGGCCTGATCACCGCGGTGACCGAAGCCGGCACCGAAGTGTCGTTCGCCGAGATGCAGCGGCTGCAAAAGCTGATCTCGGAGCGTATCCGGCAGGATCCGGACGTGACCGGCGTGATCTCGGTGGTCGGCGTCAGCCCGCTCAACGCGACGCCCAACGCGGGACGCATGTCGATCACGCTGCGGCCGCGCGGCGACCGCAGCGCCGTGGTGGCCGAGATCATTGAGCGCCTGAAGGACGCGGTCGCCGATGTGCCGGGCATGACGGTCTATTTCCAGCCCGTGCAGGACATCCAGATTTCGACGCGGCCGAGCCGCGCGCAGTATCAATACACACTGGTCGCGACCGAGGCCGCGGAGGTCGCCAACTGGTCGGACCAGCTCGTCGAGGCGTTGCGCGCGAACCCGACGCTGCGCGACGTGTCGTCGGAGGCGCAGGAAGGGGGGCTCCGCGCCTTCATCAACGTGGACCGCGAGAAGGCCGGGCGGCTCGGCATCTCTATGCAGGTGATCAACGACACGCTCAACGACGCGTTCGGCCAGCGGCAGATTTCCACCATCTATGGGCAGGCGAACCAGTATCGCGTGATCCTCGAAGCAGCGCCGCAATACCAGCGCGATCCTTCGGCGCTCACG
>JAXDOA010000213.1:0-4057 GCA_034669125.1 Hyphomicrobiales bacterium | reverse complement strand
CGGCGCCATTGTGGCCGACCAGCGCGACGCGGTCGCCGTGCTCGAACTTGAGCGACACATTGTCGAGCGCCTGGACGATCAGGTGGTTGGACTGGTTTCCGATGCGGCCGCCGGTTGTCGCCGAAATCACCACGTTCTTCAGCGAGCGCGCTCCGGCGCTATAGACCGGAAAGCTCACCGACACGTTGTTCAATTCAATTGACGTCATTGCGACTAGACCCAATAGGCGATGCGCGCGCGGAAGCGCGCAAAGAACAGGACCGCCACGACCCCGGAGAGAAGGGTCATGCCGATCACGACGAGCCAGACCGTCGGGGGCGGCACTTCGCCGAGCAACGGCATGCGGATGACCTCGAGGACATAATAGAACGGGTTGAAGTAGATGAATTCCTCGCGGCCCTTCAGAGCGCTCGGCGTCCAGAAGATCGGTGTCAGGAAAAATGCGATCTGCGTCACGCTGTTGACGATCGGCGGGACGTCGCGGAAGCGCGCGCTCAGGGTTGCAAGAATAACTCCGACAAACGCGCCCATCACGACCACCAGCAGCAGGCCCAAGAGCGCGAGCAGCGACACCAGTCCGAGGCCAACCGGAAAGAACGGAATGATGAGGAGATAGATCAGCGCGTTGTGCGCGAAGATCAGGAGATTTCGCCACAGCATCTGGTAGACATACAGGCTCAGCGGCGCACGGGTCTGCAGAATTGTTCGCGAGGCGAGAATGAAGACCTGGCTTGCATCGTTCGCGATCGATGTGATCAGGCCGAACACAATCATGCCTACGGCAACGTAGGGCAGATACTTGTCCAGCGGCTGCGAGAAGATCGCGCCATAGACATAGGCGAGCCCGAACACCATCACGCCCATGCTGATCGTGAGCCAGAACGGTCCGATTACCGAACGGCGGTAGCGCTGGCGGATGTCATGCCAGCCGAGCGTTCCCCAAAGCTCCCAGCGCCTCAGGCCGTCGATGAAGTCTTCGATTGCATTTGGCACGCTCGCAAGATGCCGCGCAATTTCGTCCCGTTGTTCATTTGCAATTGTCATCAGGCTTCACGGCTGATTTGGTTGTGGTGGACGGGGATTTTGGGCACTCGCTATCCAATTCGCGGCGGTTTCACAAGAAGCTGGCAGCCAGCACCTTGGACTGAGGCTCAGTCCGGCCCGCGCTCGATTGTCCGCAGCACCGCGAAAGCCTCGGCCGCCGCCACGCCCACTGTCGCCCCGCGCGCCCGCGCGAGATTTTCCAGCGCCCGGATTGACCGCGCGTGAGGCTCGCCCCGCATATCGAACGCGTAGAGTTCCAGCGCCTTGAGCTTGCGATCCAGCACGCTCGTGATCTCGACGAAGCGCTGCGGCTGAAACGGCGCACCAAAGCCAGGCGGCGCCCAGTCGGTACTGGACGCAACCTCGTACGAATAGAATTCGGCCACCGGACTACCCGGCACGGGCCGCAATGCCGTCGCGGCGGCCCGATACGCGGTCTGGTGGTCGATGTGAAGGTTGCCGCCATGCGTCACGTAGACGATGGCGGGGCGCAGCTCGTTCACGGCACGCTCCACCGCCCCCACTGCATCTGACAGCGCGACCGTGTCGCTTTTGTTCTCAGGCAGCCCGGCAAAGCGCGGCGGCTGGGCTCCCAGGAGCTTCGCGGCTCCGGCGGCGGCGGCGCGGCGCTTGCCGTCCTGTCCGGTGCCGTCGCCGCACAGAACTAGCACATGCACGGCGGAGCCATTCTGGGCGTGCAGCGCCATCGTGCCACCGCAACCGAGCACTTCATCAAGCGCGTGGGCCGCCACGACCAGAACGGTGGGCGCGCTCGCCGGCATGCTCAAGCGCCGTAGAACTCGTTCACCGTATCGGCGACGTACGTGACTTGCTCTTCGGTCAGTTGCTGGTGATGCGGCAGCGCCAGCACGCGATCCGCCTGATGCTCCGCCTGGGGGAAATCGCCGCGCTTGTGACCCATCCGCTTGGCTGCCGGATGCAGGTGCAGCGGCGTGCCGTAGTAGACCAGCGACTGCACGCCGCGCTCGGCCAGAAACTTCTGCAATTCGTCGCGCCGCTCCGATTGCGTGATCATCATCACGTAGGAATTCTTCTCGTACTGCTTGTCTTCCGGGATGCGAACTTCCTTTGCCTTGATCTTGCGGCGATAGAGCTCAACGTTGCGGCGGCGCCGCCCGATCACCTCGTTCAACCGGCCAAGGCGATACATCAGGACTTCGGCGTTGAGCGAGTCGAGGCGCGAGTTGACGCCGTACATCACGCAGGTGTCGCGATCCTGCAGGCCGTGATTGCGGTAGAGCCGAATCTTCTTCGCCAGTTCGTCGTCGTCGGTGACGAGGAAGCCACCGTCGCCGATCGCATTGAGGTTCTTCAAAGGGTGCGCCGAGAACGTCCCGATGCTGCCGAAGGTGCCGCCGTGCTTGCCCTTGTAGTAGGCGCCCATCGACTGCGCGGCGTCCTCGATCACGAACAGCTTGTGCTTTTTCGCGATGTCGAGGATCGGGTCCATGTCGGCGATGCGGCCGCTCCAGTGCACCGGCATGATCGCCTTGGTGCGCGGCGTGATCTTCTTTTCGATCTCGGCCGGATCGATATTCTGGTCTTCGCGCACGTCAGCGTAGACCGGCGTCGCGCCGACATGCGCGATCGAGCCGGTAGAGGCCACGAACGAGATCGGCGTGGTGATGACTTCGTCACCCTTGCCGATGCCGAGCGCCCACAGGCCGAGCATCAGCGCATCGGTGCCGTTTGCGCAGCTGACACAGTGCTTGGCGCCGGTGAACTCGGTGACGCGTTTCTCGAAGTCGAACACCTCCTGCGTCATCACCAGATGGCCCTGCGAGAGGATGCGCTCGACGCAGGCCATCAACTCGGTCTTCTCCTCGATGAAGCGCTGCTGCAGGTCGATGAACGGAACTTTGAAGTCGGTCATTGGCGCTTTCCGGAGTAGAATTCCCTGACGGTCTCGATCACGTAGTCCTGCTCTTCGCGGCTCAAATGCTGGTCGACCGGGAAGCTGATCACCTCGCGGCAGTGGCGTTCCGACACGGGGAAGTCACCCACCTTGTAGCCGAGATGTTTCAGCGCATCCTGCAGGTGCAGCGGGATGGGATAGTGGACCTTCGCCTCGATGCCGCGATCGATGCAGTGCTTGAGCAGCGCGTCGCGCTCCTGCGCAAATAGGATGTAGAGCAGGTAGACCTGCTTGGTTTCGGCGCGCCTTACCGGCACGCGAATCTGCGGGATGGTGCGGAAGCCGGCGTCGAAATAGGCCGCATTCTCGATGCGCTTTGCCACGATGTCGGGCAGCTGGCGCACGATCCATTTGCCGACGACCGCCTGCGTGGAGTCGAGCCGCGAGTTGTAGCCAAGAATCTCCATCTCGTCGCGATTACGCAGGCCGTGATTGCGTAAGAGCCGCACATGGCGGTTCATCTCGTCGTCATTGGTGACGACGATGCCAGCATCGCCCCAGACGTTGATGATCTTGAGCGGATGCATCGAGAAAGCGGTGGCGTCGCCCCACATGCCGACGCGCCGGCCCTCGTATTCGCCGAGCAGACTCTGGCAGCCGTCTTCCACCACGGGGAGCTTGTGGCGCGTGGCGATCTCCATGATGCGCGGCATCTCGGCGACGTCGCCGGTCAGATGCACCGGCACCAACGCCTTGGTGCGCGGCGTGATCGCCTGCTCGAGCTGGTTGACGTCGATGCAGAAGGTGTCGTCGCAATCGACGAACACAGGCTTGGCGCCGACCTCCGCGATGGCGCCGACGGTGGCGTAGAACGTGTTCGCTGCGGTGATGACCTCGTCGCCCGGCCCGATGCCCAGCGCGCGCAGCGGAATCTTGATCGCGTCGGTGCCCGAGCCGACCCCGATCGCATGCTTGACACCGAGCGCGGAGGCAAACAGCGCCTCGAATTCCTGCACCGGCTTGCCGAGCGTGAAGTCGCCGCTCGCGACCAGCGCGCGCAGCTCCTCGAACACGCTGTCGACCTGCGCGAACTGCTGACCGAGGGGGGAATAACGGACGCGCATCTACGACCCGAAT
>JAXDOA010000212.1:0-2515 GCA_034669125.1 Hyphomicrobiales bacterium | reverse complement strand
GATAGCGCAGCGCCCCAGTCTCTCCGCGCGATACCAGTAGTGCCCTTGAGAAGGTACTCGCCTCGCATGGGCGGCACCCCGATCGAGCACGTCTAAGCCGATTTTCATTGCCGTTCGGAGTGCATCCAGCGCGACTGTTGGGGGACGGTAGAGCGAAATCGCCTCTAGAGCGCTGGCTTTTCCATATCTTATTTGTTCGTGAAACCGGTTTGGAGCGGCTAGTCCCGCGCGGTGACTACGAACATACTTCCAATCAATAATCGATCCGGTATCGAGCCCATCGGGCGTGATTGCTTCGCAATAAATGCCGCCAAGAAGAAGTGCTGCAAGAGTTCGGTTGAAGAACTCAACAGCAGCCTGATGCGAATTGATCGGCGCTATTGGCGGCAGCGCGAGTGCGCCGTCGCGGGCAAGCACGAGGTGATACGGGTTTGGGAGACCAACATCTAAGCCGCCAACCACTTCATGTAGCGCTGCATAATCCCAAGTGCGCTGATTCACGTGTTCAATCGTAATGTTCCAGGATGTCAGGCCCTTTGCATCGATCATGCGAAAGGGGCTGAGATAGGTGAGGAGGCAGGGCACTCGACGTTTGGCCAGGCTCTCTACATCGACAGGTTCTGCTTCCGGCTCCGCCATAAGTGCAGCGTAGCTCACCCATGTTTCGCAGGAGAGTCTAAAACTGGGCATCCGTTCGAATACATCAAAAGGCACTATTAGGACTATTGACAGCATCCTAGGATCAGCCTATAGTCCCCACACTCCATCCATCGAGGGGCATTTCATGAGGTGTCTTGAACATGGGATGGAGGCGGCACCTGCCGCGAGCCTCACGAGCTCGCGTTCGGGCGACCCGGGGCGTACTACGGCGCCCCCGCCAGGAGCTGGCTGACGGCAGCGCAAGAAAGCGCGCTGCAGGAAGCGTGGCCCGGGACCGAAAAAAGCCGCGGTGGAGCGCCGAGAGGCGCGCGTCCCGGATCGCAACGGGACGCGGCACGCCTCGCAAGCGTGCCGGGACGGCTTCGCCGGCCGTCCCACGGGGCCTCGCAGGCTCCGGCGTTTCTCGGCGCTCCCCTCCCCCGCCTTCGCCCGTTGGGCTTCGGCGGGCGAGCCTCGCGGAGGACGAAGGCGTCCGCCAAAGCCCGCAGGGCGACGGCGGATCGGCATAACTCCGGCGGCTCGGCCGGCGCGGAGCCGGCGGGCTTTTGCCCGTTGCAATACAAATCATTGATTTCATTATGTTTTCTGGGATGCGCCGAAATCCGCCGATTTGGCCCGCGCCGCGAACCGGACGTTAAGCAGCGCTTGCTACCAAGGCGCTCGGGGACCGCGGAATACGGAGCGGCGCTCGGGGACCGCGGAATACGGAGCGTGGGCGTGGCGTTGACCGAGAGCACAGATCGGGGCCGTCTGTCGCTGACGCGCGCGATCGATTCCGTGCGCACCTGGCTGACCGATCATTCGGACAATTCGCGCGCGCAGCGCGCCGCCGGCACCGCATTCGCGATCCGCGTCGTCTCGGCCGCGCTGGTCTATCTCACGCAGGTGCTGCTCGCGCGCTGGATGGGCTCGTTCGAGTTCGGCGTCTACGTCTATGTGTGGACCTGGGTGCTCCTGCTCGGCGGCGTGGTGGATCTCGGGCTCGGCTCGGCGGCGCAGCGCTTCATTCCCGAATACATCGGCACGCGGAAGCTCGAATTGCTGCGCGGATTCCTGTCCGGCGCGCGCTGGCTTGTCGTGGCGTTCGCGACCGTATGGGCGAGCGCCGCCGCACTCGGCATCTGGCTGTTCGGCTCTTTGGTGCATTCCTACGAGGTGGTCCCGCTCACCATCGCGTGCTTCGCGCTGCCGCTGTTCACGCTCGGCAACATCCAGGACGGCATCGCGCGCTCCTATGGCTGGATGCGGCTCGCGTTGATGCCGCCCTACATCATCCGCTCGGTGCTGCTCATCGCCGTGATGGGCGCGGCCTATTGGCTCAAGCTCCCGACCGATGCGTCGACCGCGATGTTCGCGGCCGTCGCCACCACCTGGGTCACGGTGCTTGGCCAGACGCTGGTGATGAACCGCAGGCTCAAGAAAACCGTCGAACCCGGCCCGAAGAACTACCAGGTGCGCGGCTGGCTCCTGGTGTCCGTGCCGATCTTCATGGTGGACGGCTTCTATCTGCTGCTCACCTATGCGGACGTGATCGTGCTGCAGCAGTATCGTCCGCCCGACGAGGTGGCGGTGTATTACGCGGCGGCGAAAACACTGGCGCTGGTCGCCTTCGTGCACTTCTCGGTCGCGGCCGCGGTCGCGCACAAGTTCACCGAATATCATATCAGCGGCAACAAGGAGCAGCTCTCTGCGTTCCTCGCCGACTCGATCAAGTGGACGTTCTGGCCCTCGCTGGCCGCGACCGTGCTGATCCTCGCGCTCGGCAAGCCGTTTCTCTGGCTGTTCGGTCCGCAATTCCTCGACGGCTACTATCTGATGTTCATCCTCGCCATCGGCCCGCTCGCGCGCGCGACCG